>NZ_JBHWVJ010000031.1:49676-82909 GCF_042736725.1 Streptomyces sp. NPDC060028
GTGTCCTGACCCGCTTCCGCGTGAGCCGTGCCTCCCGCGGCCGCGAGCGATCCCAAGGCGGCCAGCGCGATGGCCGACGCCGTGGTTCCGTACCTGAAACTGCCCATGTTCCTGCCTTCCCTGAGGGGTGCAATGAGACGAGCGGGGCAATCTGGGACGAATATGACAGTGCATCATGTCAACGTCATGGGGTCCGGCAGAAATTCAACCCGTACTGATTAGTTGTCGGGTGATCGTGTAATGAGGGTGGCGGTAAAGCCTGCACCTGGTCGGCAGCACGGCCGCGGCCCGGGGCCGGTCCACGCCTCCCCCTCGCACCTGGCGTCCGTCGACGGTCTGGTTTCGTCGGCCTCCCCGCGGCGCAGGACCGGGCCGGCGAACCGCGTGGCACCGGGTCAACGGCACGACGGACCGCCACCTCCTACGAAGTGGCGGTCACGGTCGCGTCACTCCCGGTCAGGGCGCAACACTTCAAAGACGGACCTAGGAGCCGGGGGTCCAGTCGCCCAGCCAGTCGCCGACCTCCTGGCCGGAGGCCTGGTCGTCGCGCAGTTGCGGGCGGTTGCCGCTCGGGGTGCCGGCGCCCGGGCCGGTGTTCTTGTACTCCGCGAAGCGGTCGTCCTTCCAGGAGAAGCCGCCCATGTCGGACCACGGGGCGGCGCCGATGCCGCTGCCGAGCGTGGAGTTGCGCACGGTGGTCTGCGGGTCGAGCGATGCGTCGCCGCCCGCGTGCCACGGCCGGCCGAGGGCGAAACTCCCAGGAGCGACATCGCCGTTGAACGTGCTGTTGCTGATCAGGAAGCCCTTGCGGCCGGCGGGGGTGCTGGGCGCCGTGACGCAGCCTCCCGAGGTTCCGTCCCAGCGCTTCTTGAGGGTGATCACCGAGCGGTCGATCGCGGCGGTGGCACTGCCGAAGATGAAGTCGACGGTACCGACGACGTAGGAGTTCGTCATGTAGACCCGGCCGGGCTTCGCACGCGTGGCGCTGTCCAGCTGAAGGGTGTCCTGGTCGCCCGTGATGATCACACTGTCGAGGAGGACCTTGTCCGCGGCGGTGCGCAGCGCGACCGCCTGTGCGCTCACGTTGGGGTTGGCCTTCTCGTCGAAGTCGTTGGAGACGGTGAGGTTGCGGGCCTGGAAGTCGTCGGCCTCGACCGCGACGGTTGCGCTGCCGGAGGTGCCGTAGGTGCCCGAGCCGCCCGGTTTGGGGGTTCCGGAGGCGTTGCCGTACACGATGACCGTGTCCTTGCGGCTGCCGCCGGTGCCCTGCAGGGTGACGTGCGGTTTGTTCGACGGGATCCTGACCATTTCCCGGTAGGCGCCGGGCTTGACGGTGATGACGACCCGTGAGGTGTTGTTCGCCGGTACGGCGTCGACGGCGGCTTGGATGGTCTTGTACCGGCCGGAGCCGTCCTTGGCTACGCTGAGGGTGGCAGTGGCGGGAGCGGCGGAGGCCGCCGTGCCGATGGCGGCGCGGGGGCCGGCGCCGGACTTCACCTTCGAGGGGACATCGGCGGTCGGGTCGAGGGTGTAGCTGTAGTACGTCTTCGGGTCGAAGGCCGTGCCGCCGCTCTCGTTGCGGCCGGTGGTGTTGACGAAGACGTTGCCGCGCTGCACGAGGGCGGCGGTGCTGTCCTTGGTGACCGGGTTGTCGAACCCCTCGAAGTAACTGTTCTCGAGCACCATCTTCGTCCCGCCACGCGCGTAGTTGCCGTACGAGGACGTGATGGACGAATCCGGGTCGTCCTGCAGGAAGTTGTTGTACAGGTGCGCGTGCGCCACGTTGTCGGTGGACGGATTGCGCTGCTCGGTCTCGTGGAACCAGTTGTGATGGATCGTGATGTCGGCGGTGACATGATCGGTCCAGCCGATACCGAAAGCTTTGTTGTCGTTCTTCAGCTGGTTCCAGGACACCGTCAGGGACGTGGTGTCCTTGCGGCTGTCGATCAGTCCGTCGGCCATGTTCCGCAGGTTGTTGTGGTCGATCCACACGTGGTGGGCGCCGTCCATCTGGATGGCGTCCCAGTCGTGGTCCTTGTCGTTCCACGTGCCGGCGTACGAGTCACGGATCGTCAGGTTCCTGATGATCACGTTGTGTACGCCCTCTCCCAGGAAGAACCCCCCGCCGACGATCTGGCCCGAGGTGCCCGAGCCCACGATGGTCTTGTCCGAGGCGACCTTGATCTCCTTGCCCTTGGGGGTCATGGTGATCGTCCCCGCCACGACGATGACGTACGGCTTCGAGGCGGTCGCGTACTTCTCCAGGTCGGCAAGGTTCTTCACGGTGACGATCGCGCCGTCCCGCCCGCCGTAGGTGCCGTTCTGCCCCAGCGCGTTCACCGAGGCGAAGCCGTCCGCGACCTCCCGGGCCCACGCCGGGGTGGCGGTGGCCGCCTCGGCCTTCGGCCGGGCGTCCTCACCGAACACCCCGAAGGCCCCGCCGTACGACACGCCCACTGCGGTGGCCGTTGCCAACGGGATGCCCACGGTCAGACCGAGTCTGCGCCTGCGGTGTCGTGCGTTGTGCTGAGTGGTTCGCATTGCTCACTGTCCTGGTGGGTGGATGGTGGGTGTACACCAGCCAGTTGCCACCACAGGCGAAAAGGTTGCCGCGCGTCCGGGGCGCGAGGAGAATCCGGCGTGGTACTCCACCTGGGCCGTGCTCGGGAGGCACGCAGACGGGGGTCCGGTGTTCGATCGGCGTGTGGTGGTGGCCTGGCTCCCGATGCGCAGGCGTACTGGTCCGCAGCGCTGCACGACTCCGGGGCGGGTTCAGGGCTGCGTGTGCCCCCGCCCCGATCCATCACCCGAATGGTCTCCGAAGACGGACCCCAGAGGGTCCTCGCCCTCGGTCCACCAGACGCCCAGTCCCTGGCGGACCAGGACCCAGCTCCTCCCCTCCCGGCGGAACTCCCAGTCGTACGGCCCGCCCATGGCGTAGGGGGAGGCGGCCGTCCCGGGCGCGGGATCGGTCACGAACCACATGTAGCCGATTCCGGTGGCCTGGTCGCCCGCCACCTCGAAGTGCGTGTTGAGGATGTGGTGCTGCATGGTCGGGTAGGTTGCTTCCGCCTCTTCCACCCTGGCCCTGATCGCCTCCCTCCCGCGGATCGTCCCCCACGGCCCGAACTCCAGCACCGCGTCCTCGGCCCAGCAGCCGGACCAGGCCGGCCAGTCCTTGCGGTCCAGCGCCCGCCATCCGCGCATAATGAGTGCGCGCAACGCTTCCTTGTCCTCCAGGGCCCGCAATCTGCGGGACAGATCGTCGTCGACGTCGATGGTGTAGGGCACATGGGTCATGTCATTGCCTTTCGCGAAGGGGTGGCGGGTCATTGGGCACTCGCGGCGGGCCGGACCACGATCTCGTTGACGTCGACCTGCGCCGGCTGGGAAATCGCGTACGCGATGGCCTCGGCGATGGCGGAGGCGGGCAGCGCCACAGCCCGGTAGGCCTTCATGGTTTCCCTGGCAGCGGGGTCGCCGATGCCGTCGGCGAGTTCGGACTCGGTCACGCCGGGGGAGACGAGCGTGACGCGAATACTGCCGTCCGGGGACTCCTGGCGCAGTCCCTCGGAGATCGCGCGGACGGCGAACTTGCTGGCGCAGTAGACGGCGGCCGTCGGAGAGACCTCGTACGCGCCGACGGAGGCGATGTTCACGAAGTGCCCGCCGCCCTGGGCGCGCATCAAGGGCAGGGCGGCGGCGATCCCGTGCAGGACACCCCGCACGTTCACGTCGATCGTCCGGTCCCACTCGTCGACCCTCAGTGCGTCCAGCGGCGAGAGCGGCATCACGCCCGCATTGTTGACCAGCACGTCCACCCGGCCGTAGCGCTCGCGGGCGGCGGCCACGAAGGCGTTCACGTCGGCGGCGTCCGTGACGTCCAGCCGGCGGAACGCCGCCGTACCGCCAGAGGCGGTGATCTCGCGCGTGAGCGCGTCGAGACGGTCGGTGCGGCGCGCGCCGAGGAACACATGGTGCCCGTCGGCGGCGAGCCGGCGGGCGGTCGCGTCCCCGATGCCGCTGCTCGCTCCGGTGATCGCCACGACCTTGGCTGCGTCTGTCATTGCTGTTCTTCCCATCGGCGGAGTAGGGGTAAAAGTCGGCGGGACCAGGAGAGTTCGTTCCCGCTCGCACCACCGAGTCTGGCCAGACCGTGGCGCACTGACCAGGACGGGTGCTGCCTGGGTGCACGGCACCCAGGCAGCACCTCGTCGCCATCGCCTAGCCTGACGGCATGCCCGACAACCAGCTGGGAGAATTCCTCCGCGCCCGCCGAGCGGGCGTACGCCCCCAAGACGTCGGCATGCCCGGCCACGGCGTGCGCAGGGTCGCCGGACTGCGCCGGGAAGAGGTCGCGGTCCTGGCCGGTGTGAACGCGGACTACTACACGCGCCTGGAACAGGGCCGCGAACGCCACCCCTCGGCCCAGGTGCTCGACGCCCTCGGCCGGGCCTTGCGCCTGGACCCCGACGCCTACGCGCACCTGCACCAACTGGCCGGAACGACACCGCCCGTTGCGCTCACGCCCGCCGCCCCGGACCAGATCGGTCTCGGCCTGCGCCGACTGCTGGACGGCTACCCAGGCGCCCCGGCGTTCGTCATCAACCGGGCCCTGGACGTCCTCGCGGCAAACTCCCTTGCCGAAGCCCTGTACTCGCCCTTCGAGCCGGCGGACAACCTCGCCCGCATGGTCTTCCTCGACCCGGCGGCCCGGCGGTTCCACACCCGGTGGCTCCACACGGCGCAAGCCGTCGTGGGCCACCTGCGCCAGGCAGCCGGTCTCGATCCTGACCATCCGCGCCTACGCAGCCTCGTCCGCGACCTCACCGGCCACAGCGCGGACTTCACCCGCCTGTGGAACACCCACGCCGTGCGGGGCAAGACCTTGGACGTCAAACACTTCCTCCACCCGGACGTCGGCCCCCTGACCCTCACTTACCAGGCCTTCGACGTACGCGACGCACCGGGCCAGCAACTGGTCGTCTACCAGGCCGAACCCGCCACCCCCAGCGCCCAGGCCCTCACCCTCCTCGGCACCCTGCACGCCACCGCGCAAGGGTGTTGACGGGGGCGCGATCTGTCGCCGACCACTGAAACAATCCGGCCCACTGACCCCTGGGGAGAACGCCCCGCGGGCCCGGCGGGAAGAATCAATTGAACGCGTTCAGTCAGGCTGGCAGAATGGATTCACGCCGCCGGCCGGGCGGAGGCGTTCATTTCGCCGTGCCACGAAGGGGGTTGGCCGTGCACGAGAAGCGGTCGTACGGCCGGATACTGCTGGTCTCGGTGCTGGTGGGTTGCCTGGAGGTCGCGCTCGCCGTCGTGGTGGTCCTCCTGTACGTCCGGACGCAGCCGCCACCGGACACCCCGGTCGATCACGCCGCGCCGGCGGCGGGCCTGCTCTCCTTCGGCATGCTCGTCGGCGTGATCGCGTTCTTCCTGTCCCTGGTCTTCGTGCTGCCGGCGGTGGCGCTGGCCGACCTGCTCGGTCGCCGGATCGGCGGCCGCGAGTCGTGGTGGTGGGTGCCGCTGACGGTGGCGGCCCTGGTGGCACCGCCGATCTGGGCCTTCGCCGCGTACAACCGCGTGGAGGCACGGCCCGTGCTCGTCTTCTGGGCGGAGGCCACGGCCGCGCTCTCGGTGGGCGGCCTGGTTGCCCGGCCCCGGCACACGGGGCTGGTGCGGCGGGTGGTCTTGTAGGGCCCGGCGGTGGTGGCGGGAACGGGCCTCCTGGGCGCACTCGGGCTCACCGCCGGTCTGCTGCCCGCGTACGAGCCGCCGGCGATCGGTGCGGCGACCGTGGCCGGCAGCTGGGTCGACCACCGGGGCGGCTCGCTGGTCTTCACCTCCGACGGCCGGGTCACGGCCTCCGGCGTCGGCGTACACGACCCCGACGACGACCCCAGCGCCGCGTCACACCAATGCACGGGCCCCGGCACCTGGTCCTACGAGCCCGGGCACAACGTCCGGACCCAGGAGGTCCGCATCCACGTCCCGGGGTGTTCCTGGCCGGCGTGGAGCGTCGGCGGCACCCACCGCAAGCCTTGGATCTACCAGCACATCGGTCACCCGGATTCCGGGAAGCGGTACCAGCTGCGCAAGGCCGCCGACGGCTCATGAAGCGGCGTGCGCAGGTCGTCGGTGGATCGGGCCGAACTGTCGGGTACGCCTCAGGTCCCTGGGGTCCGCGTCTGTGCGGTGTCAGAGGTGCCGCTCGCCAGGCCGGTCTCCCAGGCCCACGCGGCGATACCCACCCGGTTGCGCACCGCCAGCTTCGCCTGGATGTTGGCGACATGGGTCTTGGCGGTGCCCGGCGAGATGAACAGTTCGGCGCCGACCTCGGCGTTGGTCAGTCCGCGCGCGACGAGCAGGGCGATCTCACGCTCCCGCGCGGTCAGGGGGTCCTCGGCTGCGGTATGCGGCTGCGGTCGGGGCTGCGGAACGGGCTGCGGCGCGGACAGGCTGCGCAGCAGCCGGACCGTGAGCTGCGGGCTGATCAGGGTGTCCCCGGCCATCGCCGCCCGTACGCCCTCGATCAGGAGGTTGGGACCCGACCGCTTCAGAAGGAAGCCGCAGGCGCCGTTGCGCAGTGCGGTGTGCACGTAGTCGTCGAGGTCGAACGTCGTGACGACGACGACGCGGACGGGGTGTTCGGCGGTCGGGCCCGCCAGTAGCCGGGTCACCTCCAGGCCGTCCAGGCGCGGCATCCGGATGTCGGCGAGTACGACGTCGGGCCGCAGCGTGCGGGCGAGTTCGACCGCTTCCGCGCCGTCGGCGGCCTCCCCGACGACGGTCATGTCGGGCTGCGAGTCGAGGATGAGCCGGAAGCCGTTGCGTACGTCTTCCTGGTCGTCGGCTATCAGGATGCGAGTGGTCACGGGATCATGATGCCGTGGCCCCCGATCCGGTGGCGGGGAGGGTCGCGGTCACGCGCCAGCCGTCCTGGTACGGGCCAGAGGCGAAGGTGCCGCCGCAGGTGCGGACGCGCTCGGCCAGCGCGAGCAGTCCGCCGCCGCCCCTGGCACCCCGATCGAGGCGGGGGAGCACGGACAGGTGCGAAGAGCGGCCGCGGCCCCCGTCGTTGGTCACGCTGACCTTGACGGTCGTGCGGTCCGTGCTGAGCGCGACTCGTACACCGGCCGCTCCCGGCGCGTGCCGGCGGACATTGGTGAGCGCCTCCACCACGACCCGGTGAACCGTGGCAGCCCCCTCGCGGGCGAGCGCATCGGTGACGCCCGGAGTCAGATCGAGGCGGGCCCGTATCTGTCCCGTTTCGCTGAACCGGTCCACCACTTCGCCGAGTTGGTCGATGCCGGGCAGCACCGTACGGGCGCCACCTGCGGCCTCGTCTCCGGTCGGGGCGCCGCTGCTGCCGTTTCCGTCGGTGTGCCTCTCGGCCGCGTGCAGCATCCGGACCGTACGGTCGATCGAGGCCAGTGCCGCGAGCCCGGCCCGTTCGATCCGCTCCAGAGCCTGGGTCGCCGCCGCCGGATCGTGCTGGGCCACGAACCGGGCCGCCTGGGCCTGCACGACGATGCCGCTCACGTCGTGGGCGACGAAGTCGTGCAGATCATGGGCGAGTTCGAGCTGCTGGGCGCGACGGGCGGCGAGGACCGCCTGTCGGCGGCGGTCCTCCATCAGGCGGGGATAACCGCCGACGACGGCCGAGCCGACGATCGGAGCCGACCAGAAGGACACCAGGCCGAGGCACTCGAAGAAGGAGGCGTCCGGTACGAGCGGGACGGTCCATACGGCGACGGCCACGGCGCCGAGCCCGCCGCCCGCCAGGAGCTGGCGCCGGGGCGACCAGCGCACCGCCGCCGTCAGCAGCAGCAACACCGCTCCTACGGCAACCATGTGCCACACCGATCCCTCGGTCGTGCCGCGCCCGGGCCAGGCGAACGTGGCCACCAGGAGCAGTACGCCGGTGGCGCCCGTGGCGGCTCCGGTCCATGCGCGCGAGCGCGGCCAACAGCCGAAGGTGCCGAGGGCGACTCCGACAGCCGCGAGCGCCGGCACCGGCCGTACGCCCAGGAAGAGCGTGGCGACACAGCAGGCGGCGGTCACGACACTGACGACGGCACGATCCCGGTGTGCCATGCCCATGATCTTCACGCCCACGACTTTAGGGGCTGTCCGGGCCGGTGGCCTCTGCCGAACGGCATAGAGGATCCGTCGGGCCCCGGAGCGGATCTCCCCATCGGCCGATGGTCGCGGACCGTCCTGGTGGCGGAGGCTGATGCCACACCGAACAGCGGCTCAACCGGCCGCCGGGGTCAAGGAGTTCACCATGCTACGCAGTACCACCCTCCGCACGTCCGTCGTGGGCATCACCGCACTGGCGGTCATCGGCGGCCTCGCCGTTTCCGCTTCCGCCTCCGGCCCGGGTTCCGCCTCCGCCTCGGCCTCCGCCTCCGCCTCTGTCTCGGGTGAGGCGAAGAAGGCGCCGAAGGAATCGAGTCTCACCGGCTCCGCCAAGATGTACCGGGCGGACGGCCAGCAAGTCCGCTTCTCCTTCGACGCACACGGCTTCGCCCCGGCCGAGCCCGACGAGCCGGACGCCCCGGCCGGCACCTCGCGCGGCACCTTCCGGTTCAGCCACTACTCCGCCGACGGGAAGCAGGGCGCGTACGCCGAAGGCCGTATCGACTGCCTGCTGACCGGCGGTCCGGTCGCGACCGCCACCGGCGTCATCACGCGCTCCGACCTGCCCGCAGACGCGGTCGGCAAGCGCGTCGGCTTCACCGTCTACGACGGGAAGGGCGACGGGAAGAAGGACCGGGTCGGTTACAGCTGGGCCGTGGCCGGCTTCGACGGGTTGGAAGTGCCCAAGTGCCTGAGCGCCGCACCGTACGAGACCGTCGAGAGCGGCGACTTCAAGGTCGAGCACGTGCTCCCGGCGAACCCGTCGGAGAACTCGGAGAACTCGGGGAACGTGGAAAACTCGGAGAACTCGGGGAACAACGAATGAGAGCGGCCATGGAGTACGAGCCGAGCCGCCGAGTGGTGCGGCTCGCCCGTCTCGCCGCGCTCGCCCCGGTGCCCACGGGTCTGTGGCGGATCGCGGGAGCGTTCGGAGTGCCGCTCGGCTTCTCCGGGGAAGACCAGCTGGCAGACGTCAGGTTCGGCAGCGGGTTCTCGCTTTACATGATCGGCCTGAGCGTGTTCGCCGAGATGCTGGGATTTCTCACCCTGGGGCTCGTGCAGCGCTGGGGCGAAGTCGCCCCGCGCTGGCTACCGCTGATCGGTGGCAGGCGCGTCTCGCCGCTCGCCGCCGTGATCCCGGCCGGTCTGGGGGCCGCCGTGCTCACCCTGCTGGGAGTCATGGGGGCCATCGGCTGGAACAACCCGGGGAACATGGGAGCCCCCGGTTCTCCGACGGGAGTGGCGTATTGGGTGATGACGGCCTGCTACATGCCCCTGGTGGCCTGGGGCCCCCTGCTGGCGGTCGTCACCATCGACTACCACCGCCGCCGACGGGCCGCCGTGCCCGGCCGCCGGCTCGTCACCGCGTAACGTCTGCTCCGGTTCCGACGGTGGCGAACCGCCACACCGCCCGGCGTGAGCCTCTGGTGGGACGTCTCGTACGTGACGAGACGTCCCACGCGTTGTGCCCATCCCGAAGCGCGGCTGACGCACCACAGCCGGCAGGCCCCGACGGCCACCAGCCCGGGAGGTCCGCTCGATCGCGGGCACCCTCGCCCGGCCACAGCACCTCGTCCTCGGCCGGCGTCTCCAACCGCTCGCGTCGATGCGGTGGGAAGGGACCCGCCCGGCCGAGGCCGCCCGGAAGGCGTCCGACTTCTACTGCGACGCCATGGCCCAGATCCGCACGGACCAGTGGCTTCGCCCGGGCGGCCCGGTGGCCCGGCAGTACTCGGGGACCCTGGGCAAGATCGGCAACTGCCGGATCGGCGTCAGCTGTCGGGAGGGTCGGGCAGCCGACGGAGTTCGAGCAGAGCCACCGCGATCTTCACTGCGGTCGAAATCGTCAGAGCTTGTAGAAACGGCATACCCATGAGCCACAGGGCCACCATCATGACCGTGAGCACCAAGAATGCTGGTAGCAGATTGGTCCGCCTGATCGCAGTCCGCAGGCGTCCGGCTCTGCTCCGATGCTGATCCCCCGTACCGATCGGGCGCGCAGTGACGCCTTCCTCCTCGGCTTGCGGCATCGGCTGCTGCCCTTCGTTCGTACTCGTCTCCGGCGACGAGTCTTGGGTGCGATCCGGCGGACTGCCACCGCTGCCACTGGTGTCCGCCGCCATCCGAGGTACACGTTCACCCCACCGGCGCCGATACGCCGATACAGCGTGTGTGAATGGGTGTGCTGGTGGCACTGGCTTGAGCGTCAGCCGAGGAGGAGGGGGAGGAGGGGGCCGATCATGCCGGGTCGCGTGTTCCGTCGATGCTGATCATGGCTGCCGTATTGTGACCGGTTTGCTGCCGTGAGACGCCGCTTGGGCAGGCGGGACGCGTCCGAAGCCAGTACGAGCGGGCCGCGATGGTCAGGGCGATGCCGTAAACGGCGAAGGCGGTTATCCCGATCCAGCCGACGAGCAGCGCGTCGCCCGAGGAGTGGAAGTCGCCGCGCCGCAGCGTCACCACGCCGACCGTGGCCAGGGCCAGGTATCCGACCCCCGCAACGCCGTACGGGGCGAGCGTGGCGGCGCCGAGCAGAGCCGGGGCGAGCGGGAGCCAGCGCGGCACCCGTCGGCCGCGCAGGAACAGCGTCCAGCGCGGGAAGACCTGCCCCCACGGGCGGACCAGGCCCCAGAGCAGGAAAACGCCGAGCACGGCCAACAGCGCGGTGGGGTCCAGGCCCCAGGACTCCAGGGTGAGGAAGATCCCCGAGGCGCCGTTGCGCTCCGAGACCGCGAGCATCTCCTCCCCGGTGATCCCCGCGAACGTCCCGCCGGCAGCCCAGACCAGCTTCATCGCCGCGTACGGGACAAAGGCCAGCGTCCCCGCCCAGGCGGCGAGTTGCAGGCGCCGCGGTGCAGCGGACGGCGCCCGTACAGCAGCAGTACGAGCGGGCAGGCGGCCGGACCGGGCCGTGGCCGCGAGCAGGACCGCCCCGACCGCCGCGAGGGCCTTGTTCGCAGCGGCGGCCCGGCTGTCCACTCCCTGACCGAGCACCAGCGTGATCACATCCATCAGCAGGCTGAACGCGGTGATCCCTGCCAGCCCGCACACCACCCAGAGCAGCACCCGCAACGGTGGCAGCGGCCCGAACAGCACCACCGCTGCGCTGGCCAACGTCCCCAGCGCACCCACCGCCACGACCGCCCACCCCAGCCCGGAAGTCCCTGAGCCACCGCCGCGGTAAAACAAGGAGGTCCCGCTCAGCGCGCACGCCAGGCCGAAGCCCGCATACAGCACCGCCCACAGCATCGTCGCCCAGGCCACCCAGCGCGGCCATCGCTGCCACCAAGCGCTCCAGAGCGCCTTCATCGTCCGTTCAGCACCGGTCATGTTCTGAACGTCGCATCGACCGCGGCGGAGTGGCGTCGGCCGCCGGAACGATCTCCCTCCCCCAACCGGGTGAGTGACCGGCCGGATACGGCCCGCGGCGGCGTGAGGGGCGACGAGGTCGTTGTCGACCCGGGTGTAGCGGAGGGACCCGACGTCACCACGTCCCGCAGGACGTGCCCGACATCCGGAGCCGAAGGGCATGGGTGAATCGCAGGATCCGGGCGATCTCGGCGGATGAGCGTCCGACCTGCTTCTGGAACCGCCGCTGGAGGTGTCGCACGCTCCACTGCGTTTCGGCTGCCAATTGCGCGGTCTTCTTCTTCCGGCCTTGGGTCCGGTGGAGCTCTTGCCACGCCCGCACCGGCTGCACAGGGCACTGGACATCCTGACCCGCCAGTGCATGGATCGTGCGAAGGTGCCGATGCTCGCCGGAGCGGCCGCGCCCGTGTCCCGTGGCCCCCGCGCGCGGCACACCGTTACGGGACCCTCGCACGGCAGGAAGCCGAGCGGTACGGCTATCACAGCCCGCCGGCGCCGGCATCGGCATCTGCGACCCCGCCGCCGAGGGATGCAACGGCTGGGCGGCCGTGCAGATCACCGGAACCACCAGTTATCCGGTCGATGCCGAGCTGCTCCGCGGCCTGGACTTCGAGTCCTTCGAGCTGGGTCGCCGGGACCCCCGCACCACCCGCGTCATAGATGCCTGGGCAGCCTGCATGGAAGCTTCAGGAGCCACCCACGCGGCCGGCCCCGACGAGAAGCCCCCAGCCCTGCGCGGTTCCCAGGCGGACGCCGAGGAAATCCGCACCGCCCTCGCCGATGTGGCATGCAAGGAAAACACCGGGCTCGTCGGGACGTGGGCCGGCGTGGAGGCGGCATACCAGCAGGACCTGCTACGTCAGCACGGCACTGAGATCAAAGACATCGAGCGCCAGCGCCAGAGCCAGCTGGCCAAAACCGCGGAGACGATCAGGAAGACGGAATATCCCTGAGGCTTGCCGGCACCCTTCGGCCCGCTCGCTATCGGCCCTTGCGCCATACCGTGCTGGTCTCAGCCCGGAATCATGCGCTCAGCGTGCCGGACCGACCGGATCCCCGCAGGCTGGATACATGCCGGACCAGACAGAGATCGTCGTCCATCCCGTGTCGCCGAACGGCGGACGGAAAGTGACCGTGCACGCGCTGGGAGTGGACGCCGACCTCGGCCGCGCCCACTCCCCGGCCGACGTGTCGGAGTTCCTGCGCCGGGCGGGCCTGGAGGATGTGGACCTGTCCGAGGACGGTCCGATCCGATGGGAAGGCGGCGGCCCCGAGGTGTGGGGCGCCGACACCTACTGACTTCGGCTCGGCAGGGGCGATTCTTCTCGGAGTCCCTGACGGGGCCACGGTGTTGGTCGTACCCCGTGGTGCGTGAGGTATGCGAATGGAGGCGGCGAGGAGCTGTTCGGGCAGAAGATCAGGCCGCCGGAGGTGGCGCGGCAGCTGCGGGTGAGCCGGAAGTCGGCCGACCAGTGGCACCAGCTGTGGCGGGACGAGGCCGCTCTGTCCGACCCGGCACATACGCTGTCGGGACGGAACTGAGATCCTGAAGCTGGAGGCGGCGTGTCGTTGACATGGCTGGAGACGGAGGGCGGCCCGTTCATCGTGGTTCCGTGCGCCGCGCTGTCGCACTGGTCGGGAACGGAGGGCGACTACGACCGGGCCTGCGAGGTGACGGACCTCGTTGGAGTGCTCGAACTGCCTGACGGAGCCGAGGCGCTCGTCCTCGGGGGCGAACCTCTCACCACCGCCTACCTTCCTGAGCACCGAGCCCTCGTCCGCTGGTGCTACGCGGAGAGCGAGGAAGGGGTCGCTGACGTCATCCTGGCTGGGCTTCCCACCGCCGAGTGGGAGGAAGGCCCCGTGCTGAGCACCACTGGCGAGCTCGCCATGTTCGACGCCGCCTACTTCGGCACCGAGGTCGGGACACTCACGGACAGCACCGTTCTCGAACTCGGCCCCGGCCGCTACCGGGTGGACTCGGCAAGCATCGAACCCGACGACCTGACGTCCTTTCGCGTCCACCGATTTGTTGACCTGACCTGACCTGACCTGACCTGACCTGGCTGGGGGCGACCGGCGAAGCGGCCGCGGCCGACAGAAGCATGGCTGCCGCCGCGCCGGAGTACACAGCAGCACGGATCCGGAGGCGCACCGGCCTTCGTAGCCGACCGCCTCGCAACATCCACCGTGTGATCAGCCAGATCGACCGGCCCTATGGCGCAGGGCGTTGGTCAGGAGTCGGAGACGACCAGGATCACGGTGTCGGCGTGCTCCGGGTCGATGGCCGGGTGCCCGAGGGCTTCGAGGAAAGCCCCGGCCGCCCGGCGGGCACCAGCGACGGTCCGTCGGCGGTGTCGGGCCTTGCCTGCCTGGTCGTTGTGCCCTCGCCCGTAGCTGCCGAACCCGACAGCACCCGATTACCTCAGGGCCGGGCACCTGGAAATCTGTGTTGACCAGAGTAGACATCAGGCGGTGGCGTGGTTATGGTTTCTCTCGTAGCCCAGAGAGGGCGCAGGGCTTGGCAGAGACGAACTGCCATGCAGCAGTACCCGCAGTACCCGTAGTTGCAGTCTGTAGGACGGTGCGGCGGTGGAGTTTCGAAGCCAGGGTTGTTGCAGGACGGCGACGGGACTGACGGCCGGACCGGGTGGCCCGCAGTGATCAGGGGGCGCCGTGAGCAGTACCGCGGTTAACGCAGTGGCAGTACCCCGTACTACGTGCAGTTGGCAGTACTCAGCAGTGAAGTCAGTGAGCAGCACCTCGGTGAAGGCGTCGGCTGCGGGCGCGCGCACCGGGAAGTTCGGCAGTGGGGTTCTAAGCCAGAGCAGATGCAGGATGGGCGACGGGGCTGGCTGCCGGAAGCGTGGCGCTTGTTCAGGTCACGTGCAGTACAAAGCGGTTCGCAGTACAGCAGTAAGAGAAGTACCAGCAGCGCAAGTATCCCGTTTGGCAGGTAGTTGATCACCGAGGGAAGAACGGAGGAATTGGGCGCCATCAGGATCGCCCGGGCGGAAGCCTGAGTCCGGGTACCGCAGGACATCGATAGTGAGGTGGTCTCCGGTCAAGCAACCGCGATCCCCGCACCCCCGACGGCGTATCAGTCGGGTCGGCGGACACAGTAGGCCGGCGCAGTACCAGGGCCGGCAGATGGTGTAGCAGTTCCTTCGGGGCCCTGGTGCCATATGGCACCAGGGCCCCTCCGTGTGCTGCAGAGAGAGGTGTGGTGACAGCAGGTCACTCGTTCGGGTGCCTCGATGACGACGACTGTTCCGCCTGCACGACGGGCCGGGCCGCCGCCATGCTCGGCACCGCTGTTACTCCCGCTACCAGCTTTGGATCGCCGCCGCGCCCGGCAACTCGTCGACCAGGGCGCCCCTACTGAGGCCGCCTGCCGGATCGTCATCCTCGAGGACCAGCTCGAGGGAGCGCAGCGCGTCAACGCCGAATTTCGCTGCGCCGCCGAACCGCCGAACCGCCGAACCGCCGAACCGCCGAACCGCCGAACCAGTGAACCCGACGGTCGCGGCTTGAGTTGGTGCGGGCCCGCCGGTCCTCGGCGGGCTTGCGCGCACTGCCCCAAGGCGTGACCTGTACTCGTTTCCTCTGGTGACGGGGTGTTGCGGGCGTGTAACGTCTGTGTCAGCTGTCATGGTTCGGAAGTTCCCTTGGCCCACACCTTCGGCGTGGGCGTTTTGCTGTGCTGTGCCGCAGGAACCAGGGCGATCACCTCCGCCTTCCGCATGGAGCGGGAGGCGTTCATCGACTGGAAGGCATGAACATGGCTACGGGAACTGTGAAGTGGTTCAACGCGGAGAAGGGCTTCGGCTTCATCGCCCAGGAGGGCGGCGGCCCGGACGTCTTCGCCCACTACTCGGCGATCAACTCCTCGGGCTTCCGTGAGCTCCAGGAAGGCCAGGCCGTGACGTTCGACGTCACCCAGGGCCAGAAGGGCCCCCAGGCGGAGAACATCAACCTGGCCTGACCTTCGCCCTACCGAATCAGGGCTGCGCAGCTGTTGCTGCGCAGCCCTGATCTGTGTCGAGACCCGGAGTCCGGCCAACGCACCCTTCGGGGGTCGAACAGCGGCCACATCCTTGTGCTCGTTACGGTCCGGGGCCGAGCTTGATGAGCTGTTCCTGGCCCTCGCCGTCGGGCGCCGACCACGATCGTCTCGACGTGCTTCCGAGACACTTGAACCGGCGACCCGGGCGTTCTTCAGCGGAAGATCACGCCTGCAGCCGTCCAGCGCGCTGCGAGCCGTCCCGGCGCCGCCCTGAGGTAGAAAATCGCCTTCGACGGCGCGAATCGTTCCTGCGGTGAATGTCCTCGGCCGTGTGGGTGAGCGCAGCCCGCTATGTCTCCGGCGGAGGCGAGGAGACCGGTAGAACGCGGGGGTCGTTCCGTCGTCCTGCCGTCGTCCTGAGGGGTGTTCGTGATGAGCCGAGGCTTGATCGTCGTTGATGTGCAGAAGGACTTCTGCGAGGGAGGCAGCGTTCCTGTCGCGGGAGGCGCCCAGATCGCCACCGCGATCGCCGGGTTGGTGGAGCAGAGCGCGGGTGGTGACTACCAGTTCATCGTGGCCACCCGCGACCACCACATCGATCCGGGCAGCCACTTCTCCTCGAACCCGGACTTCAAGGACAGCTTCCCCGTCCACTGCGTGGCAGGAGACGAAGGCGGCGAGTTCCATCCGAACTTCGCCCCCACCGTCACCGGCGGCAGGGTCAACGCCATCTTCTTCAAAGGCGCCCACAGCGCCTCCAAGAGCGGCTTCGAAGGCGCGGACGCCGAAGGAACCTCCCTCGCCGACTGGCTGCGCGCCCGCGGGGTGAGGGATGTCGACGTGGTGGGCATCGCGACCGACCACTGCGTGCGCGCCACCGCACTGGATGCCGTCGCCGCGGGATTCAGCACCCGGGTACGCCTGGACTACTCGGTCGGCGTCGCCCCGGAGACCATCGCCTCCACCCTGGACGACTTCCGTCAGGCGGGCATCGAGACGTCCGGTGAGACACCGGTGCCGAGTTACTGAGCTTGAAGGCGAGGCGGGTTGTCGTAGGGGGCTGACGGTTGGTGATCGATGCGGTGTGCCGGTTGGATGAGGTATCCGCAGGGAGGGGGGCCTGACCGCGGAGAGGCAAGTGTTCCGTGAGCGGGTCCGGATGGAAGCGGTCGGGAGATTGCCCGAGGCGAGGCGCAGGACGACTGACAGGCGTCGGCCGCAGGCACCACCCGCTGAGCCGACTCCGTGCCGGGACCAACCTGATCGGGATGGTGACCTTCGCTGCCCTGGCTGCCCGCTCCAGCCGGTCGCCCTGACGCGCACCGGCCCGGCCCCGAGAGCGGGGCCGGGCCGGTGCGCTGCGAGGGAGCCTGGGTTTCAGCGCAGGGTGAATGGGGCCACGTGGGTCGTGGTGTCCGCTCCGCTGATGGTGAATTCGAGGTTGTAGTCGCCGTTCGGCAGGTTCCGTGTGCTGACGGGGAGGCTGTAGGAGGAGAGGAGCGGGGTGTAGTTGAACCGGCCCGTGACCGGCCTGGTGACGGGGCCCGTGATGCGGCTGGCCGTCAGCGTGATGTTCGGGCTGGAGAGGTTGTTGCCGTTCGCGTCGCAGATCCGAAGGCTGATCACGACCTGACCGAGGAGGCGGACCGGGCGGGTCGGGTCGTAGAGGAGGCAGATCCGGTACGCCACGTTGTAGGTGACGCTCTTGGTGGACGGGTTCGTGGCGATGTCCTTGGCGTTGACCGTGAAGGTGTGCGAGCCAAGGGTCGAGGTGTTGACGGGGCTGTTGTTGGGGACCGTGCCGACGCAGCTCGCCACCCCGGAGGTGGCGTCCGTGCACGAGTAGGACGCGGTGACCGGCTGGCGGTACAGGTAGGTGCCGGCCGCCGGGCGCACGATGGTGATCGTCGGACCCGCGGTGTCGAGCCGGACCGTGATCGTCTGCGGCGGGGAGGTGTTCCCGGCGTTGTCGGTGGCGGTGTACGTCACTGTGGTCACGCCGTTCACCGTGACCGGGACGGAGGCGTTCGCGCCCGACACGACGGTGGAGGCGATCGGCTGGGCGCCGCTCGCGCTGTAGGTGATCTTCTGGACGCCGGAGGCGCAGGCTCCCTCATTGGCGCTGATGTTGACGGTGGCCGGGCTGGTGGTGTTCCAGCCGGCGCCGTTGGGTGCGGGCGAGATGCTCGCGGAGACGGTCGGGGCGGTCGTGTCCGGGTCGTAGGTGAACTTGTCGGCGTTGGTGATCGGACTGGTGCCGTCGGGGGTGGTCACGGTGACGTCCACCGTGCCCCGTGCCTGCGGGGGCACCTGCGCGGTCAGTTCCTCCGGGCCGGTGACGTTCACGTTCGTGGCGGCCACGGAGCCGAATTTGACGGTGGCCCCGCTCGTGGGGAATTCGGAGCCCCGTACGGTCACGGTGTTGACGCACTGGGCCAGTTCGGGTGCGTGGTTCGGGCTGACGCCGGTGACGGTGGGCGGGGACAGCGTGACGCGGTCCATCGCGGTGCCCCAGTCGCCGCCGAAGATCCCGGTGTTGCCGGTGGCTCCGATCTGCTGGACCGTCCAGACGTCCTTGGGGTTGCTCGGGTCGCGCGCGGTGCCCGAGTAGTCGCCCCAGCGGGGGTCGCCGTTGCAGTCGCATGTGTAGGCCTGCGTGCCCGCGGCGTAGAAGTCGCCGAAGGTGGAGGCCGGGAAGTTGCCGCCAGGCACTGCGATCGCGACCCCGCCTGCGAACAGGGTGGACGAGGAGGCGGTGAATCCCGCGAACAGGTCGTCCTCGTCGTTCAGGGTCAGCGAGCCGTAGTAGATGTCGCCGCCCACGAGGCCGAGGTTGAGGTTGGTCGACAGGCTTTGGGTGCCGCCGGTCGCGACCTGGACGAAGCGTTGGCAGGCGTGGACCGCGGTGTCTCCGATGGGGGTACAGCTGACGTTGAAGACGCCCCACAGGCGGTTGTTCTGCCAGGCGACCGACAGCATACGGTCGTCGTTGGTCTCGATCGTGGCATCACCCCCGGCCGGCTGGGCCGCCGCCGGCGGCGGGTCGGCGGTTCCGATGGCGATGGTGTTCACCGTGCGGTTGACCGCGCTGACGCCGGGCACGCCGGTGATCGTGGTCACCATCACGTTGGTGCCGTCATGCTTCATCGAGAGCTGGTCGTTGATCGCCGACAGCGAGGTGGCCGGTACGGCGTCGTCCAGGGTCATGTCCTGTGCGAACGTCGTGAAGTTGATCGCGCCACCGGCCAGCAGGTCCGCCTTGTTGACGACGACGTTCACCGCGCCCAGGAACGGCGGCGGCGCGGGCGCGCTTTGGTCGAAGTTGTTCCAGGCCAGCGTGACCTTGTCGTTGGTGTATCCGAGGAGCGGCCGGTCCTGCAGGACGTTGGAGGTGTTGCTGCCGATGTTGTAGACGGTCCAGTGTCCCCGGGGGTCGGAGGTGTCACTGACCGCGACGTCGTTCTCGTCACCGCCGGCCAGTAGCCCCTCGTACGACGCGAAGAACCGGCCGGACCCCGCGTCGTAGTGCACCCGCGGATCCCCGCCCGTGTCCGCAGCGAACCCGAAGAAGGTGCCCAGGTCGAAGGGCGAGCCCACCGCATGGCCGGCCTTGTCGTAGATCTGGCCGGCACGGTTCACGAACTGGACGATGTAGGTGGGCCCGACCGCGAGATTGGTGTCGGAGGGAGCGGTCTGGGAGGCGGCGTCGTTGTCCCCGTTCCCGAGCGTGGGGAACGTCTTCAGCCGCTCCACGACGGCCGTGGAAGGCGCCGCCCTCGGCGCCGTGCCGCCCTTCGGAGTCAGCAGCGCCGTGGTGACCGGCAGGCTCGGCTGCCGCATCGGTCCCACGGGCGCCCGCCGCCTGGGAGGAGCCAGGTAGGGGCGTGCCTGCGGCTCGGCGGTGCGCTTGGGCCGGGGCAGCGCGCTCACGTCCACCCGCCGCTTCACCTCGGCTCGGGACAACTTCCCGTCGCCGTCCCACGGCGATGGACTGCCAGCGGTGGGCCGGGCGCTGGGCCGCGGTTCCGGGGGCGCCGCAGCGGCGGGCGCGGCCACGGTGAGGGCCAGGGTGAGCGCGAGGAGGAGCGCGCGCGACCAGCCGCGCGGGTCGCGCCCCACCGGTCGGTTCATTCCGAGAAGCCGTCTCGTCGACACGGGCTCCCCCCTTCAGCTCTGGTGGGAAGTCCGGTTCCGCCCGCGCATCGGCGGCGGGCGGCACGTGTCCTGCAGTAACCGATGATCACGGCCGCTATCTATCGGAAATGCCGTTCCGCCTGTAACGGTCCGCGGTGCGACGTGCCGGTGGTTCCCCCGCCTGGCCTACGGCCCGGCGACCACGACGCTGCGCCTGCCCCGGCCGCCACCCCGACCCCCCACCTCGGCCGGACCCGCCTCCCGCACACCGGCCCGGCACGACGGCCACACGCACCGGCGAAGGTAGGGGAAACCCGACCATCAGGTCTCGACCTGGCCGTCATGACCTCGCCATCCGCCCTCGCTGCAATGGTGAAGTGCATATTCATCAGGCCAATCGGGTCCGTCGGGCGTGGAACAGCCGCTTCGCGTGGGGCAGCTGCTGGGCCCTGTCCGCGGTGTGGGCCGCCGCCTTCCCGCTGATCTCCACCCTGGACACGCACCGGCTCTGGGGTAGCAGCGCCGGCGTCGGATACCTGGGCGCGGCCGCGGTCGCGCTCTGGCTGCCGCGCCCGCGGGCGGCCCGGGCCGCGTCCGTCGGGCTCGCCCTCACAGGGGCCGTCGTCCTGCCCCTCGTCCATCTCGTGCTGACCGGCCGCGCCCAGAGCGAGGTCGGGGTGATCGAGCGGTCCGGGATGCTGCTGATCCAGCAGGCCACTCCGTACCTGGCGGACCCGCGCGCGGTGATCGACTACACGCCGTACCTGCCGGGGATGGCGCTGTTCGGCCTGCCCCGGGTGGTGTTCGGCGGCGACGGCTGGCTCTCCCTCCTGCTCGGGGACGCGCGGGTGTGGTGCGCGGCCGCCTTCCTGGGGTGTCTGTGGGGCGGGCGCCGGATCCTTCGCGGCCCCACCGCCGAACTCGGCGCCGACCGGCGGGATTTCCCCTACGGGCTCGGTGTGGCCGCGCTGGTCGCCTCGCCCGTCGTGGCGCTGCCGCTGTGTGTCAGCGGCGTGGACCTGCCGCTGATCGGTCTGCTCTGTCTCGGGCTCGCCGCCGCCGCGCGCCGACGGCCCGTCGCGGCGGGACTCGCCCTGGCACTCGCCTGTTCCCTGAAGTGGACCGGCTGGCCTGCGATCGCGGTCGCCGTGTTCCTCCTCGCCCATGGCGCGGGCCGCCGGGCCGCCCGGCGCTGCGCCGGAGTGTCGGCGGCGGGCGCCGCACTGCTGATCGTGCCGAGTGCGCTGCTGTCGCCCGGGGCCATGGTCCAACAGGTGCTGGCCTTCCCGACCGGGCGCGGAGACCTGCCAACCCCTGCGAGCAGTCCGCTGCCGGGCCGGCTGCTCGCCGATCTGGGCCCCGGCGGATGGTACGTGGCCGTCGCGCTGCTGCTGGCGGGCGGTCTGGCGGTGGCCGTCTCCCTGGTGGTGCGGCCGCCGCACGACCTCGTGTCGGCCGCCGACCGGCTGGCGCTGGGGCTGTCCGTGGCCTTCCTGCTCGCACCCGCCGGGCGGTTCGGATACCTGGCGCTGCCGGTGGTGCTGATGGTGTGGCCCCGGCTGGCCCGTGGGGAGCGGGACACGCGTGTTCCGTCCGCGCGTCCTCCCGTACACGCCTTCGCCCGTGGCGTTCCGGCACTGGCGGGAGGCGCGCGATGACCCGGCGCACGGCCGTGGTCGCCGCCGCGCTGCGCTGGGGCGCACCCCCCCGGGTCGGTGTGCGTGGACATCGGCGCCGAGTACGGACGGCGTGGAGCCGCTGCCCAGCCCGGCCCGGACCGCTGCCGGCGCTCCTGCCCACGGCGCCGGGCCCGCCGACCTGCTGCGTCACCTGCGGGAGTACGGCTACCCGCCGCACCGTCTGCGGCGCGGCTGCTGGACCGAGGTCTCGCGGATCACCGACGACTGCCGCAACCACCTCTTCACTGCCTGAACTTCCGATCCATCCATCCCTCTGACGTGAGGCCGAATACGCCCCCATGAGTACCACTCTGATCGTGACCAACGACTTCCCGCCCCGCCAGGGCGGCATCGAGACCTTCGTCCACGCCATGGCGACCCGCGTCCCGGACAACGACGTCGTCGTCTACACCTCCAGCGAGACCGGCGCGGCCGAGTACGACGCCACGTTGCCCTTCCCGGTGATACGGGACCCCAGCCGGATGCTGCTGCCGACCCGGCGGGTCACTCGCCGCACCCTCGACATCGCCCGCGCCCACGGCTGCGACCGGGTCTGGTTCGGGGCGGCGGCGCCGATCGCGGCCATGGCGCCGGCGCTGCGGCGGGGCGGGATCCGGCAGATGGTCGCCACCACGCACGGCCACGAGATTTGGTGGGCCCGCGTCCCGGCAGCGCGCCGGCTGCTGCGGCGCATCGGGGACAACGTGGACGCCGTCACCTACCTCGGCGAGTACACGCGCAGCCGGATCGCACCGGCGCTCGGCCCCCGGGCCCGGCTGGTGCGGCTGGTCCCCGGTGTGGACGCGGCCGAGTTCCGGCCGGGCGCCGGCTGCGTGCGGGACCTGAACGACCGGCACGGCCTCGCCGGGAAACGGGTCATCCTGTGCGTCTCGCGGCTGGTGACCCGCAAGGGGCAGGACATCCTGATCCGGGCCCTCCCGGAGATCCGGCGCTTCGTGCCCGACGCGGTACTGGTCATCGTCGGCGGGGGACCGGACGAGGAGCGGCTGCGCGGACTCGCCGCCAAGGCCCCGGCCGGCGCGGTGGTCTTCGCGGGCAGCCAGGACCACGCGGCGACGGCCCGGTACTACGCGGCCGCCGACGTGTTCGCCATGCCGTGCCGCACCCGGAAGGCGGGCTTGGAGGCAGAAGGCCTCGGCATCGTCTTCCTGGAAGCCGCGGCCAGCGGACTGCCGGTCATCGTGGGCGATTCCGGAGGCGCACCTGACACCGTCCTGGACGGGGTCACGGGTCATGTCGTCGACGGTACGGACGTACGGGCCGTGGCCGGGGCGATCACCCGGACCCTGCGCTCGCCCGAGCGCGCGGCCATGGGCGAGAAGGGCCGCCAGTGGGTGCGCAAACACTGGTCCTGGGACGCCTCGGCGGACCGCCTCACCCAACTCCTCACGCCCGGCTCGGACCGGGCGGCGCGACGCGGTGAACCTTTCCGGTCACAGCACTAGCCCTGCGCGGGGTCCTCGCCGCGCAGGTGGGCGAGGACCGCGAGCACCCGGCGGTTGCCCTCGCTCGGGTCGAGGTCCAGCTTCATGAAGACATTGCTGGAGTGCTTGACCACCGAGGCCTCGGTGATGGTGAGGCGCCGGGCGATCGACTGGTTGTTGAGACCCTCGGCCATCAGCGCCAGTACCTCCCGCTCCCGGGGGGTGAGCCGTTGGAGCGGCGTGCCGGCCGAGCGCTGCCGGAGCAGGACGCGGATCACCTCCGGGTCGATGACCATCTGGCCGCCCGCGACCCGGTCGAGCGCGTCGAGGAACTCCGAGACCTCTCCGACCCGGTCCTTCAGGAGGTAGCCGAGCCCGCCGTCGGCCGAGGAGGCGCCCCCGAGCAGTTGGGTGGCGTACGCCGTGGCCACGTACTGCGAGAGCACCAGCACGGGCAGGTTCGGGTGCCGGGCCCGCAGTTCGAGCGCCGCCCGCAGTCCTTCGTCACGGAACCCGGGAGGCATCCGTACGTCCGTGATCACCACGTCGGGCCGGTTCGCGTCCACCGCGCGGACCAGCTCCTCCGCGTCGCCTACGGCGGCGATCACCTCGTGGCCGACGCGGGAGAGCAGTTCGACCAGCCCGGCGCGCAGCAGGACGGCGTCCTCGGCGAGCACTATGCGGAGCACGGGACCTCCACGCGCAGCTGGGTCGGTCCGCCGACGGGACTGGTCACTACGAGCCTGCCTTTCAAGATGGCCACACGGTCCGCCAATCCTTGCAAACCGGTGCCCGCCGTGGGGTCGGCGCCGCCGTGCCCGTCGTCGGTGATCAGCAGGACCAGCCGGTCGCCCTTGAGCCGGCCGACGACCGCGACCTCGTCGGCCCTGCTGTGCTTGGACGCATTGGTCAGCGCCTCGGTGATGGTGAAGTAGGCCATCGTCTCCACGGATCCGGGCAGCCGGTGCGGGAGTTCGACGTCCACGGTGACCGGGATCGGGTTGCGCAGCGCCAGTTCGGCGACGGCCGCGGACAGTCCGTGGTCGGTGAGCACCTGGGGATGGATGCCGCGCACCAGCCCGCGAAGCTGCTCCAGGGCCGTCCGGGCCTCCCCACGGGCCCGGGCGATCAGCGGCGAGGCCGCCGAGTCCTGGCCGCGCAGCTCCAGTTCGGCCAGGCCCAGGGTCATGCTGAGAGCGACGAGCTGCTGTTGGGCGCCATCGTGCAGATCCCGTTCGATGCGGCGGCGCTCCGCCTCGAAGGCGTCGATCAGCCGGGCCCGGGAGCGGGTGAGCTCGATGACCCGGCTGCTCAGGTCCTCCTCGCGGGCCGACAGCAGGAATTGGGCGATCCGTACGTGCGCACCGGCCAGCAGCCCGCCCACGTACGCCGCCACCAGCAGCCCGAGCAACCCGACGGCGGTGCCCGGCAAGGCGGCCACCGGATCGGAGATCGGCTCGCCGGGCACCAGCATCACCGTGTCGGGCGCGATGGCCCACACGATGACGGGCGCCGCCACCAGCAGACAGGACAGGCCGAGCAGCGCCGCGAAACCGATCCCGGTCGCGGTGAACACCACCGCGAAGATCAGCGTGTACGCCAGTTCGCGCCAGGTCGAGCGCTCCCGCAGCCGGGTGCGCAGCCAGGGCAGGGCCCCCGTACCCGGCAGCGATCCGTGCGGATCCAGCAGCGGCTCCGCCTCCACCAGGCGCAGCCTGCGCCGCTCCATGGCCGCGACGGGGATCCCGCAGACGGCGACGCCCGCCAGGATCACCAGACCCACGCCGAGGACCGACAGCCCGATGCCGGCCACGAGCAGGACGGCCAGGACCGCCAGCAGTACCAGGCCCAGCACCGTACCGCTGAGCAGGTAGGCCCAGCAGCGCAGCGGCCAGACGGTGAAGGGGAAGCGCAGGGGGCGCCGTCTCAGGGCTTCCCAGACGGCTACCGTCATCCGCTTGCTCTCCCTCGACAACCCGGGGACCTACCCGTACGAGCTAAACATTTCCGTCAAACCCTAACGGCTGGCGGGAGCGGACATGGTAGGGAAAACCCTCCCCCCAGGACTCCTTGCACACCCACCGACACTCAGCTGCCCGCCGTCCACCTGGCCTGCGTCTCCAAGGGCTATCCCAGCGCCGCGGGGCACGTCATGGCGGGGCGGCGGCCGGCCCAGCTGTCCGGCGGCCAGCAGCAGCGGGTCGCCATCGCGCGGACCTTGGTGGCCGAGCCGGCGATCGTCTTCGCGGACGAGCCGACGGGCTCCTTGGACCGGCAGAGCGGGCGGCAGATCATGGAACTGCTGCGCGACACCGTGGACCGGGGCGGCCGTACCGTCGCCATGGTCACCCATGATCCGGCGGCCGCCGCCTGCGCGGACCGGGTCGAAGTCATGCCCACGGCAGACTGGTTATAGCGTTCTGTCACCGGCCAGGAACGGCTCAACCAGCTCGTACTGCTGGTACTGACCGGGCCCTCCTCCCTGTACGCGCTGATCGCCGTCGCGAGCGCCCTCGTTGTCGTACAGCCGGCGAGGCCGTGAGATCGCCGGGATGCGCATGGTCGGCGTCAGCCGGGGCCAACTGCGCCGCATGGCACTGTGGGAGACGCTCGGCACCACCCTGGTGGGCCTGGCTCTCGCCGCCGCCGTGGTCACCCTCGGCCTGCTCGCCACCGGACGACTGTGGCGGCAAGGAGCCGTGATGGCGGGCCTACTGCCCGCCGGGGTCTGTCAGCGCGTGCAGTCGGGCGCGCAGGATGGTCAGTCGGGTGCGCAGCCGCTGCGGCGGCGTGGGCGGCAGGCCGCGGGATGTGCCGCGCGCGTAGTACCGCTCGACGTAGTACTGGCACCCGCTCAGCACGGTCGTCACGGCGATGTACCAGAGGGTGGCGACCATCAGCAGCGGGATCACCTGGTAATTCTGGTTGTAGACCAGCTGTACCGAGTACAGCAGGTCGTGTACGGCCAGCACGCTGACGATGCTGGTGCCCTTGAGCGTGCCGATCAGCATGTTCCCGGCGGTCGGCACGATCGACCGCATCGCCTGGGGAACGACGATCCGGCGCAGGGCGCGGCCCCTGCTCAGGCCGAGCGCCTGTGCGGCCTCGGTCTGGCCCGGGTCCACGGAGAGGATGCCGCCGCGCACCACCTCGGCGGCGTACGCGGACTCGTGCAGGGTCAGGCCGATGACGGCGGTGAGGGTCGGGCCGAGCAGGTTCACCGTCTTGATGGTGAAGAGCTGGGGGCCGTACGGGATGCCCAGGCCGAGGGTGGGGTACAGGGCGCCGATGTTGAACCAGAACAGCAGCTGCACCAGCAGTGGCGTGGACCGGAAGATCCACACGTAACCCCAACTCAGCGTCCGCAGGACGGGATTGGCGGAGAGGCGCATGACCGCCAGCACGGTGCCGAACAGGAAGCCGAGCACCATCACCGCGCCGGTCAGCCACAGTGTCAGCAGGAGCCCGTCGAGTACGGCGGCGGTGGTGAAGTACCGCCCCACCACGTCCCATTGAAAGGCCTCGTTGCGGACGACGGAGGCCAGCACCAGCCCGAAGACCAGCAGCGCGGCGGCAGCGGACAGCCGGCGGCCGATGCGCCGGCGCGGCACGATGGGCGGCAGCCCGGCCCCGGGGGTGCCGTGCGCCCCTGAGTGCTCCGCCAGGGGGTCCGCCGACCTGGCGCGAGCGGCAGTGGTGTCGGATACGTCGGAGATGTCGGGCGCGGTGGCCATGGGGAGGCTCTCCAGGGAAGGGGCGCGGGCGTGGATGACCACCCGGCGGCACGGTGCGCAAAAGCGCGGCACAGGCTCCGCGCGGATGCGGTGCTGCCGGGAACGGGTACTCGTGTCGTCACGCTCGCCGCGTCCCTCAACGCGGGCGGAGGGGCTTTCCGTGTGGGCGGGGCCGCTCCGTCGTCGATCGTATGTGCCTACGGCCCGGTCGTGTCAACCACGTGCGCCCCGGGCGGCCGGGGCCGTCCGGTATCCGGGCCGTTGCTTGACGAAGAGCGGCATGTACTGCTCAAGTAGTCGCATGAATGCCCATCAGCGCTTGGTTTCGCGCGACTACATCGACTTCGGTCGGGTGTGGTCCGCGGCGTGTTGCGCCTGACGCGGCAGCGGGCTGTCTGATCGGCCCTTCCCTCCCTCGGTGACCCCGTCGCGGGCCGAGACCCCCCTTCGCACCACCGTCGAACGCGGGCAGTGAGCCGTACGAGGCACGCTGCCGCGAGCCCGGGCGTGCGCTGCCGCCACCCGATCCTCCCGACCCCCCCCGCGTCGTCACGTCCACATCGCCCCGCATTGCGCTCGTTGACGTTCCGTCATTTCTCGCTGCAGCAGCGGCTGTTCAGTCATGCCCGTGTGTACGATCCACCGCCCGTTCCGAAAGGCCACCCCATGCCCGTGGAATTCCTCGGCATCGCCGCGACCAACAACGGCTCCGAAACCACCGCGCGATCCGGCGCCGCCTTCGACAAGGAGTACACGCTCCGGCTCGCCCGGGCCCACGAGGACCACGGCTGGGACCGCGTGCTGTTCGCCTACGGCTCCGGATCCCCGGACCCCGCGCCGGCGGCCGCGTACATCGCGAGCAGGCTGGACCACCTCCAGATCCTGCTCGCCCACCGGCCCAACGTCTCGTACCCCACCTACGCCGCCAAGACCTTCGCCACCCTGGACCAGATCAGCGAGGGCCGCCTGACCGTCCACTTCATCACCGGCGGCAACGACCACGAGCAGGGCCGCGAGGGCGACACCCTCACCAAGGACGAGCGCTACGCCCGCACCCGCGAGTACATCCGGATCGTCAAGAAGATCTGGACCACCCGCGAGCCGTTCGACCACGAGGGCGAGCACTACCGCTTCCACGACTTCGTCAGCGACGTTTTCCCCGTCCAGCAGCCGCGTCCGAACGTCTCGTTCGGCGGCTCCTCACCCGCCGCGTACGCCGCCGGCGGCGCGGAGGCCGACATCTACTGCCTGTGGGGCGAGCCACTGGCGAAGACCGCCGAGCAGATCGACGCCGTGCAGGCCGCCGCGAAGGCGGCGGGCCGCACCGACGTGCCGCGCATCCAGGTCGCGTTCCGCCCGATCATCGCCCCGACCGAGGAACTGGCCTGGGAGAAGGCCCACCGTACGGTGGGCGCCATCAAGCAGCGGCGGCAGGCAGGCCCCGTACGACACCACCGCAACGGCGTCCTGGAGGCCACGGCGCCCCAGAACACGGGATCACAGCGGCTGATCGCCATAGCCGAGGCGGGGGAGCGCTACGACCGGGCGCTGTGGACCCCGACCGCCGCCGCCACCGGCGGCGCGGGCAACTCCAACGCCCTGGTCGGCACGCCGGAGACGGTCGCCCAGGCACTGCTGGACTACTACGACCTCGGCGTCGACGTCCTCTCGGCGCGCGGCTACGACCTGCTGGGCGACGCCGTCGACTTCGGCCGGTACGTGATCCCGATCGTCCGCGAGGAGGTCGCGAAGCGCGACGCCGAGCGCGAGGCAACGCACGCGGCACACGACCCCCACCAGGCCCTCACGGCGGTGCGCGGGTGACCTCCGCGGCACGCACGCCCCGCCAGGGCACGGTGCCCCGCCCCGGCACCCCCCGCCCCAGCACCATGCCCCGCAACGGAAAGGCCTTCCCGCTGTGAACCTCCCCGGGAACGGGACCCGCCCCCGCCTGCGCACCGCAGCCGCCCTCGCCCTCCTGCCCCTCCTGGCGCTGACCGCCTGCGGCTCCGATGGCGGAGCCCCGGCCGTGGCGGGTGCCCAGGTCTCCTCCGTACCGGACGACGACCCCGTCGCGGGCGTCCAGACCGTGGACTCGATCGCCGCCCTGCTGCCCGCCGACGTCCGCAAGGCGGGCACCCTACGGGTCGGCAGCTCCGTCGGATCCCCTCCTGCGGCGTTCTACCCGAACGGGCAGGACAACCCGCCAGCCGGCCAGGACATCGAGATCGCCGACGCGGTGGCCAGGGTCCTCGGCGTGAAGCTGGAGCGCCAAGACGCATCCTTCGAGACGATCCTGCCCGCGCTCGGCAGCGGCAAGTACGACTTCGGCACGGGCAACTTCGGCGTCACCACCGAACGCCTGAAGACCATCGACTTCGTCACCTACATCAACGACGGCCAGGGCTTCGCGGTCAAGACGGGCAACACCACCCTGACCACACAGGTTTCCGACCTCACCCAGCTGTGCGCACTGACCATCGGCACCGGCGCGGGCACGACGTTCGAGAAGACCCTCACCGCGCAGAAGGGCGCCTGCGCCGCGGCCGGCAAGAAGCCGTACG
Source organism: Streptomyces sp. NPDC060028 (assembly GCF_042736725.1). Lineage (NCBI taxonomy): Bacteria > Bacillati > Actinomycetota > Actinomycetes > Kitasatosporales > Streptomycetaceae > Streptomyces > Streptomyces sp. NPDC060028. The sequence goes on from NZ_JBHWVJ010000031.1 coordinate 78,756, forward strand.
AGGTGAAGGTCTTCTCCGAGACCGGGGCCGTCACCACCGCCCTCCAGCAGGGCCGGATCGACGTCGTCATGTCGACGATCAACGGCCTGCGCCACCAGGCCGCACAGCCCGCCGCGCAGACCGCCTTCCTCGGCGAGTACCACCGCCTCGACGTCGGCTTCGCCTTCAAGAAGGGCTCCCCGCTCACCCCCGCCGTCCAGGGCGCCGTCAACGAGCTGATCAGGAACGGCACCTACGCGCGGATCCTGAAGAAGTGGGGCACCACCGCCTCCGCGATCGACACGTCGCAGATAAACCCGGCCGAGCACACGTGAGGGGAGAGTCCGTGAACGACGTCATGGTCGAGGTGCGCGGCGTCCACAAGAGCTTCGGGCCACTGGAAGTGCTGCGCGGCGTCGACCTGAAGGTCCGCGCCGGCGGAGTCACCGTGATCCTCGGCCCCTCCGGCTCGGGGAAGTCCACGCTCCTGCGCACCATCAACCACTTGGAGAAGGTCAACCGCGGCTGGATCAGCGTCGACGGCGATCTCATCGGCTACCGCAGCTCCCGCGGCAAGCTGCACGAGTTGAAGGACAAGGAGGTTCGGCGGCAGCGCACCCGGATCGGGTTCGTCTTCCAGAACTTCAACCTCTTTCCGCACCTCACCGTGCTGGACAACCTCGTCGAGGCCCCGGTCTCCGCGCTGCGCCGCCCGCGGCAGGAGGCGGAGGCGACGGCCCGCCGGCTGCTGGACCGCGTCGGCCTCTCCGACAGGGCCGACGCCTTTCCGCTGCAGTTGTCCGGCGGGCAGCAGCAGCGCGTGGCCATCGCCCGCGCGCTGGCCCTCGAACCCAAGGTACTGCTCTTCGACGAGCCGACCTCGGCGCTCGACCCGGAGCTGGTCGGCGAGGTCCTGGACGTCATCAAGGACCTGGCCCGCGCCGGAACAACCATGATCGTCGTGACGCACGAGATCGGTTTCGCCCGCGAGGTCGCCGACACCGTCGTGTTCATGGACGCCGGAGCCGTCGTCGAACAGGGGCCGCCCGGGGCCGTCCTGGACGACCCGCAGCACGCCCGCACCCGCGCCTTCCTCTCCAAGGTGCTCTGACCGCGCGCATTCATCGTCATTCGAAGGCGGCGGCTGCCTCTCGCAGCGCGCGAGCCACGAGCGCCGGGTCGTACGGCGCCTGCGCCCCGGGGATGTAGGTCACCGAGCGCAGGCGGCCGGTGTAGCGGAAGCTGCGGTGGCGTTCGTAGACGGGCCAGGAGACCGGGGACTTGCGGTCCACGCCCACGCTGATGCCTTGCAGGGGGGCCATCCCGATGAGTTGATGGACGCTGTCCGACCGGCCCGTCTCGACACCGTCGATCAGGATGCGGAACTCCCAGCGCAGGCCCTCCACCGCGGTGGCCGAGAGGGTGACCGTCCGTCGGCCCTCGGGCAGCGGGCCGGCGTCGGTCTCGTGCAGGTCGCCGTACTCGTTGTAGGCGAACCGCAGCCGTCCGTCCTCCACGTACAGGCTGTAGCCGCCGCCCTGGTCGCCGTGTGAGACCAGCACGCCCTGGTCCGAGGCGGCGTGCTCGTCGAGGTCGACGGTGATGTCGAAGGAGCGGAACGAGATGAGCCGGGAGGAACGGTAGCGCTCCAGCTCGGGTGTGCCGGCCAGCAGGGTGAGGGGGCGGTGGAACCGCTCCTCGGCGGGGTTGCGCCGGGCCAGCGCGCCGCTGCCGTCGGCCAGGGGGAAGACGCCGTTGCGCCAGGCCGCCGACTCCCAGGCCGCAGCCAGCTCCTTCACCACCTCCGGGTGGTCCTGCGCGACGTCGATGGTTTCGGTCGGGTCGGTGCGCAGGTCGTGCAGTGCCCATTCACCGTCGTCGTACGGTGCGCCGGGACGGTGCAGCGTGACCAGCTTCCAGCCGTCGCGGTAATAGCTACGGTTGCCCGACATCTCGCAGTACTGCTCGGTGTGGGCGCTGGGGGTCCGCCCGTCGTGCAGAACGGGCGCGAAGCTGACGCCGTCCAGTTCCTGGACGGGCCGAGAGCGCCACAACTCCGGGCGCCGTACGCCGGCGAGTTCCAGGAGTGTGGGGGTGAGGTCGGTGACGTACTGGTACTGCTGGCGGACCCCGGAGTCATCCCCGGCCCGCCGCAGTCCCTCGGGCCAGGAGATGACGAACGGCACGCGCACGCCACCCGCGTGGGTCTGGCCCTTGTAGAGCCGGAACGGGGTGTTGGAAGCCATGCCCCAGCCGCGCGGGTAGTGCACCAGGCTTTGCGGACCGCCGATGAGGCCGGTGTCCCGGCCCACGTCCTCGTTCCAGTCGTCCGGGACGGGCTGGTGGACGAACCGGCTGAAGTAGCTGCGTGTGCCCTCGGCGCCGCCTTCACCGGTGCCGCCGTTGTCGGAGGTGAAGACGATGATGGTGTTGTCGAGTTCGCCGAGCGCGCGCAGGGTGTCGGTGAGGCGCCCGAGGTTCTGGTCGATGTTGTCGACCATCGCCGCGTACACCTCCATGTAGCGGGCGTAGCGGCGCTGTTGCTCGGCAGACAGCTCGTCCCAGGGGCCTACGTCGAAGCCTGCCTCGGAGTTCCGGTCCGGCAGGGCGGTCCCCTCGGGGAAGAGGCCGGCAGCGATCTGCCGGGCGAAGCGGGTGTCGCGCAGGGCGTCCCAGCCGCCCTCGTAGCGGCCGCGCTGGCGTTCGATGTCGACGGGCTTGGCCTGCAGGGGGCCGTGGACGGCATTGTGTGCCACGTAGAGGAAGAACGGCTTGTCGGGGTCGTGCGCGCGCAGCGACTTCACCATCGAGATGGCCTGGTCGGTGATGTCGTCGGTGTAGTAGTAGCCGTCGGGCAGCTCGTCGATGTCCAGCGGGCTGTTGTCGCGGACCAGCTGGTGCGGGTGGAAGAGGCTGGTCAGGCCCTCCAGTACGCCGTAGTACTGGTCGAAGCCCTTCTGCAGAGGCCAGTTGCGCCGGTCGTCGGCGGCGTTGGAGGCCGAGTCGCGCGTGAGGTGCCATTTGCCGACGGCGTACGTGGCGTAGCCCGCGTCGTGCAGGACCTCGGCCAGCGTGGGGATGTCCTCGCCGACCTCCATGCCGTAACCGGGGAATCCGGGATCGAAGTTGGCGACCGTCGAGTAGCCGACCCGGTGCGGGTTCAAGCCCGTGAGCAGGGCGGCGCGGGCCGGGGAACACAGGGGCATGGTGTGGTAGTTGGCCAGGCGAAGGCCGCCTTCGGCCAGCCCGTCGAGTACGGGTGTGGAGATCTCCGAGCCGAAGGGGCCGATGTCGCTGTAGCCCATGTCGTCGACGAGGACCACGACGACGTTCGGGGCGCGGCCGTCCGGCCTGCGCAGCGCCGGCCAGGCGGGCTCCGACTCGGTGAAGGTACGGCCGACCTGCCCCGCGAAGCCGTCGTACGGGTTGGGACGGTTCGGCGTGCCGGGGGCGGGAGTGGTCACGCGCGAGGCTCCTTGGGGGACACGGACGGGAACGAGGTGTCCAGGGGTGCTTCGCCCCGCCGGTTGAAGGGAAGTCTGCCGAGCACGACCGCCATGCCGCAGGTGTTGCTGAGGGCGGAGAAGACCAGGCCGGCGGCGATCCCCGCGGACAGCAACTGGAAGGCCGGGTGGACGAGGAAGCCGAGGGCCAGGCCGAGGAGCACGACGGAGCCCGCGGTGAAACGGACTTGGCGCTCCATGGCCCAGACGGTCCGCGGACTGCCTTCGGGGCGGGCGAGCCGGTGCCCCTCGGCTGCCCAGGCGGTGGTGCCGCCGGTGAGGCTCGACGCGTCGATGCCGTGGGAGGCCAGGGTGGCAACGGCGTTCTCCGCCCGGGCGCCGGAAGCACACACCACCAGCAGGGGCCTGTGCTCGGCGGCCTGCCGGAAATCCGGCAGCGCCGCCCGCCCGATGCGGTCGAGGGGGATGTTGACGGCGTCCGGCAGGTGGCCGGACGCGAACTCGCCCGGAGTGCGGACATCGACGACGGTCAGCTCGTGGAGGCGGGAGAACGCCTCGCTCACGCTCAGGGCGGCGGAAACAGTCATGGCGGATCGTGGTCCTTGGCAGAGGGGGAGGGCTTGCGCGGAAGACCGGAGGCACGTGCCGGGCATCCCAGTGCTGTGACCGGAAAGGTTCACCGCGTCGCGGCGCCCGGCACGGCGCCTCGCC
>NZ_JBHWVJ010000032.1:0-82634 GCF_042736725.1 Streptomyces sp. NPDC060028
GCGCGACTGCCCCCTGCCCAGGGCAACTCAAAGATCATTTACGGGACAACCCTTAGAGTCCCAGGTCAGGAACTCTGCTCCCCGCACGCGCGGGGATGATCCCGTGACCGGCCTCGGCGATCCGTTCGCCGTCCGCTGCTCCCCGCACCCGTGGGGATGACCCCGGCGTGTGGCTGGAAGACTTCGCCCACGAATTCTGCTGCCCGCGCGCGGGCATGAACCCGTCCCAGGCACCGTCGAGGTCATCAGGGGCCGCCCAGCAGCCGGCGAGCGCCGGACGACAGCAACGCGAGGTGGTCCAAGCCTTTCTGGCCGCGGCCCGCGACGGTCGGTTCGAGCAGCTGCTGCAGGTTCTCCACACCGAAGTGAAGTTCACCGTCCACGCCCCGGACGGCCCGTTCGACGGCACCCCACTCTCCCCCTCCTCGCCTTCACCGTCGCCGACGGCCGCATCACCGAGATCACCGCTGTGATCGATCCGGCCCAACTCGCGCTCATGGACCTGCCGGACCCGGTGTGACTCCCTACCGGCGATGGCCGCTCGTCCTCCCGCCCTGTCGACATGGTCTCTGTACGCGGCCGGGCCGGTGCCATCAGGCGAGTGCTGCCGGCTGCGGAAATCACGTTGTTCCCCGAGGAAGCCACCTGGATCATTCGGTCATGAGGCAACGTCCAAGCACAGAGAGCAGCACGGGAGCGCCGCCCGTGGCGGCGGGCGTTCGCCTGGAGTGGCGGGCCGTCCCCCGCGAGGTGCAGCGACTGGTCGAGGCGCGCCTGGGATCCCCCGTGGAGAGCGCGGTGACCCAGCCCGGGGGCTTCTCGCCCGGGGTTGCTGCCCGCGTACGCCTTGCCGATGGTCGGCGGGTCTTCCTCAAGGCAGTGGGACCCGAACCCAATCCCGACACTCCTGACCTGCACCGGGCCGAGGCGCGCATCACGGCGGCCTTGCCGGCCGGGGCTCCCGTGCCGCCGCTGCTGATGGCCTTGGACGCCCAGGGATGGGTGGTTCTGGCCTTCGAGGACGTGGACGGACGGATGCCGACGCAGCCGTGGCAGCCCGACGAGCTCCTTCGCGTACTCGCGGCGGCGAGCGACCTGTCGGTGTCGCTGAACCCGTCGCCGATAGAGGCACCAACCGTCGGTGACCGCTTCAGCAAGAAATTCCAGGGCTGGCGCCGACTGTCGGCCGCGGCGGAGGAAGGCATCGATGGCCTGACTTGGCTCGATCCCTGGGCGCGACGCAACCTGGGCCGCCTTGCCGAGCGGGAGGACGGCTGGGTAGCGGCCGCAGCCGGTGACGCCTTGATCCATGGGGATCTGCGGGCGGACAACATCCTGCTGACCGAGGACAAAGTCATGGTCGTCGACTGGCCTTGGGCAGCTTTGGGAGTTCCGTGGTTCGACGTGGTCGCCATGGGTCCGAGTGTGATCATGCAGAGCGGCGGCCCCGACACGATGGGCCTTCTTGATGACCACCTTGACGCTCAGGGCGCTCATCCGGAGGACGTGACCACCGTCCTGATAGCCATCGCCGGCTACTTCATCCACCAGTCCGTCCAGGCTGCGCCACCGGGGCTGTCGACTCTGCGCGAGTTTCAGGGGGCCCAGGGCGAAGCCGCACTCCTTTGGCTGCGGCAACGGTCGAACTGGAGCTAGCAATCTGCCTGCCGGCGGGCGGTAATGGATACGTGGCGGGGCGTGTCCCAAGGGCTCCCCGGGGAGGTGTCGCATCGACAACCGAGAAATGCCATGGACCTCACGATCCAGGCACTGAACGGCCTTGGGGCCAGGAAGGTTCCGAAGGCTTCCGTGGCCGCACTCATGCCCCGCTGGGGGCCGGATGCCTTCGCTCCCGCCTGTGGCCAGCCTGGCGAGGGCTGTGCCCCTACAGCGATACAGCGCATTCAGCCAAGGCTCAGCCAAGGCTCAGCCAAGGCTCAGCCAAAGAGGATCCACCCCCGCGATAGGGCTTTCCCGGAGGTCGGGAGCCACCCGGACCACAGGCGGCACGCGCCCCTGAGTCGCTTGGCCCCAGCCTGACGACTCCCAGACCGCTGCCGTACCCGGCGCCCGCGGGACCCACGGCGACTGCTGGAGCGAAGCGCACGACGCAGTCAACGCGTGTACCGGGCCAGCGCGGGATGGGGCACCCTGCAGCCAGCCGGCGGCCGTGACCTGAAGCAAGAGTGGTGTCCTACGCCGAAACTGGGCGAGGGTGTGCGGCACTGGATCGGAGGAGTTTGAACGCGCAGGGCGTATTCGGCAGAAATGTCGGCTTCGGTGAAAGTGCTTCAGAACAGCCCTCTACCCACCTAAAATGGCAGGTCAGCAAGTCTGCTCCCCGCGCCCGCGGCGATGGACCCAAGGTCAGCTTCGCGGAGGTCGGCGACGCCATATGCTCCCCGCCCCGGGGATGAACCCGCTTTCAGCTCGTCGGACGCGTCGGCGTAGGCGTGCTCCCCGCGCTCCGCAGGGATGAACCCGGCAAGATTCAGTCACAGCTCGGCTCGACTCGCTGCGCCCCACCCGCGGGGATGAACCCGTGCCAGCCGTACTCGTGACGGCGCACGTCTACTGCTCCCCGCGCCCGCGGGGGCGCCCCGTGGTGCATGCCGTTCTGCCGGGCGGCCTCAGGAGATGATCGTGTTGAAGAACAGGACTCCCGCCGCGAACGCCCCGCCGCCCGCGAGGAGGCCGGCGGCCAGGGTGCCGCCCGCCAGCACGGTGAGTACGACGGCGGCCGCGGCGGTCAGGACGCCGAGCAGCAGGATCACGGCCGAACGCTGCGGCAACAGGGACGGCGGCGGGGTGTTCTGAGGCAACGTCGGCTCCAGGTGCAGTGAGCGGGGGCATCCACGCCTTCCGTGGATGCTCGGGTGCTGGAGGTTTAGCTCGCGGAAGTCCCGCTTCCCCCGTCGAAGGGGTTGTGAACTGAATCACACGGAGAGGGGCGGGGGGATGTTTGGCACCCGGATCTAAGACGTAGGGCGTGAGGCGATGCAGAGGGACCGTCAAGGGCGCCTGGACGCAAGGGAGCGGATGTGCCGACTGAGCTCGAGGGCGAGGGAATCGCCGTTCGCGACTCGCTCCGTGTGACGCAGTCCGGGTCCGACCGCGAGGGCGGTCTCGGAGACGGCCTCGACGACGGTCTCGACCCGGCCGCGCAAGAGGACGCCGCACAGCGGGCACGGCGTGTACAGAACGACGCGAAGATCGTCGAGATCCTTCGGAAGGACGGGTTCGAAGGCCCCCGCTACAACAAGGTCGTCGAGCGCCTCACCGGCTACGCATGGCCCACCATGGTCAAGTGGTGCGGCACCGGCGAGATCTTCCGTCGGACCGTCATCGTCGGCCGTCCGTTGCCCAGGCACCTGATCGTCTCCGACTGGTCGTCCGACGACCGCTTGGAGATCGCCACGGACAGCGTCATCAACGGGATGGCGGTCTTCCGCGCGTACGGCCTGATCGAAGGCCGGTGGCACGCCGCCGGCGGGGCGAGCCTGACCACCTACTACATGGGCGCCGTGATCCGCGCCTTCATCCCCGTGTACAAGGCCTGGTACGACAGCCGGAGAATCGGGCAGGCCGAACTCCGCCGCTCAGGCACGGACGAGGACGGCGATCCGATGGCCGCGATCCCCGACCAGCGCGCCGTGGACCCCTACCAGGTCGCCGCGACCAACGACGAGATCCGCCGGATCCTGCCGATGGTGAAGGACGACAAGACCCTTGAGAGCCTCGCCTGGTACGCCGTCGGGTGTACGCAGGAACAGGCCGCGCAACGCGTGGGGCTGACCCGCAAGGCCTTGGAACGGCGTACCCATCGATTGAGGAATGCGATCAACGAAAGCGGAGCAGGCCGGCTCGAGCCGGGGGAGGGGGAAGCACGATGAGCCTTCGACGTGAGGGGTCCCGCAATGACCTCGCGAAGACGGACGCCTTCGACGACTGCGACTTCGACTGCGACTTCGACTCTCTGCTTGAGGCCTCCAGCCTGGGGGCGCCCCAGGTGACTGCCGTGCTGCGATCCGGATCCGTACCGGAAGCCGTACGTCGGCGTATCGAAGAGGCGGCCCGCCCGTCCCGCGATACGCGTTCGGCTCCTACGCCTGTGGCTGTGGCCGTGGTGAGGGAGACGCGTGCGACGGGGGGAGTTGAGCGGCCCGAGACGGACGTACGCGACGAGACGGTCCGTCAGGCGCAAGCCTCCCTTGTGACAGCCGCTGACGATCAGGCCATGCTGCTGAGCGGAATGCACCGGGGCATCCTCGTGCTGACCGGACCACCCGGGGTGGGGAGGTCGCCGGCGATGGCCGCCATCGTCCGCGATCTCCTCAGTCGTACAGGGGAGGATGAGGCGAAGCGTGTGCTGCTGATCAGTAGCTCGAAGGGCTGGTCCGGGGACGGCTTGACGGCGGTTCAGTCGTCGCCCGCCGCCCTTACCGGTGAGCGGGATGTCATGGGTGAGTTGCTGCTGCGGCGCGGTGTCGACCGGCCGGCGCTCACCGGCTCGAGTTCCGTTGCTCTTCCGGGTGCCGTAGAGGAGTTTCGGGGACGGGAGGACGACGACTTGTACGGCCTCGTCCAAGGAGTCGTCCAAGGAGTCCTCGCCCGGCTTCGTCCCAGCCTCGAACCCGGTGCGGAAACGCTGGGTAGATTCGGGCTCTGTCTGCGTACGGCGATGCTTGCCGAACGCAGTGACGCGGCGGCGGCGGTGCGCTGGGGGGAGCCCCCGGAGCGGCCGGAAGACCTTGCAGGCGTCTCATGGCTTTGGGCGCGTGCTGTTGCATCGCTTCTGTCCGACCTGCCGGATCGGCGGGTGAGGGAGCTCCGTGCGGGCTTCCGCGTGCATCCGCCACTCCGGCCTTCCGGTACGGGGGAGTCCGGATACCCCTCGGCGCGGCTGTTCACCACCCGGGAGGCGCTGGTGAGGTGGGGCGTACTGGACGCCATCAGGTCGCGACTGGAGGACGTCGAGGCGACGGGGCCGGCCTCGCACTGCTTGGAAAGGGTATGGCGGGCGCGTATCTCCGCGGAATTGTCGGTCCGTTACGAGCTCGACCGTCCGGGGCAAGGGGAAGAACGTCGGTCGGGACGGATCTTCGCCGTGCCGGTGAGGCGGGCCAAGCCCGTCGCCGAGCTCGAGGCTGCCTCCGGACCGAGGGCCGCCGGGCCGGCTCTGCTGAAGAGCCGGCGGGAACGTGACGGAGCCGAGGAAGTGCTACGAGGAGAGATTCTCGTGCACCTGTGCGGAGAGGCGGGGGACGATTCCGAGTGGCAGTTCAGTGCTCGGCTGACGTACAGGCCGTCGGACCCCTATGCGGTGGAAGTGGTGTTCAAAGTCCCCGGGCACGGCGACGGAATCGCCTGGATGCTGGCGCGAGAGCTGCTGTTGGAAGGGCTCCGGGGTATGTCGGGCGCGGGAGACGTACAGGTGTGGAGCGAGGAGGAGGCGGACCCGCCGGACCATGCACAGGGTGGGCAGCGCACGTACGTCCGGCTGATTTCTCCGGAAGCAACGGCCGTTCTCTTCATGCGGTCGGATCATGTGGCGGAGTTTCTGGAGCTGTCCCAGGACATGGTCGCTCTCGGCACCGAACACGAGCACCTCTCCGGCGGCCTGGCGGAGCTCGAGCAGCATCTGCACGAGCTGGCGGCCTCGCCCGGTTCCGCGGACTGATCTCTGCTCCCCGCGCCCGCGGGGAGGAACCCGGGCGGGACTTTGCAAGCCGACGCCAACGAGCCCGCCCAGGGTCCCGCCCCGGTCCCGCGCAGCGACCACCCCGCCGTCACCAAGGCCGCCCGTACGAACGTCAGTTCGTCAGCACGGGGCGGCCCGAGACGCACGTCCGGGTGGTACTTGCCTGCGCGGGCGCATTCTGGCCCTTCGGCCCCGGGTGGGCGGCAAGAGTTGGGTCATGATCATGGATCCCGACGCCAACTCCGGAACCCCTGAAGTTCCCGGAGCCCCCGGCGAGCCCGCACCGGCGCCCTCCCGCGGACCCTCCCGCCAGCCCTCCCGCCGTACCGTCATCGCCGGAGCGGCCGCCGTCGCCGGAGCCGGCGGGCTGGCGGTCGCCGTCACCTCCGCCGAGACCTCGCAGGCCGTCCCCGGCGCCGCGGTCACCGACTGGGGCACCTGCCTGACGATCGCCCGGGCCATCCTCGTACGGGACGACGAGGACCAGCCGCTCGTACCGCGCTACTCCGACATCCTCCTGAAGAACGGCCTGCCCCGCTCGCGCCGCCCCGGCAAGAAGGTGCTGATCGTCGGCGCCGGGCCGGCCGGCCTCACCGCCGCCCACCTGCTGCGCGAGGCCGGCCACCAGGTCACCGTCATCGAGGCCAACGCCAACCGGGTGGGCGGCCGGATCAAGACCTTCCGCACCGGCGGCCACGAAAACGCCCCCCAGCCCTTCGCCGACCCGAAGCAGTACGCCGAGGCCGGCGCGATGCGCATCCCCGACAGCCACCCGCTGGTCACCGGACTGATGGACAGCCTCGGCCTCAAGCGCCGGCGCTTCCACCTCGTCGACGTGGACGGAGCCGGCCGCCCCGCCTACCGGACGTGGATCTACGTCAACGGCATCCGCGTCCGCCGCGCCGACTACGCGCGCGCCCCGCAGGTGCTCAACCGTTCCTTCGGAGTCCCGAAGGCGTACGAGGCCGTCCCCGCCTCGCAGATCGTCCGCGACGCCTTCGCTCCCGTACGCAAGGAGATCGAGGGCAAGAAGGACAAGGACCTCGTCGAGGGCTGGGCGCGCGTCATCCAGCGCTACGGCCACATGTCGATGTATCGCTTCCTGACGGAGGAGGCGAAGCTCGACGAGCGGACCATCGACCTGATCGGAACCGTCGAGAACCTCACCTCCCGCCTGCACCTCGCCTTCGTGCACAGCTTCATCGGCGCCTCGCTGATCAGCCCCGACACCGCCTTCTACGAACTGCCCGACGGCACCGCCACCCTGGCCGACGCCCTGTACGCGCGCGTCAAGGACCTCGTACGGCTCGACCGCCGCGCCACCCGCATCACCCACGGCGAGGGCAAGGTCACCGTCGAAACCGTCTCCGAGGGCCGCGGCGGCAGCCCCGTGCGGCGCGAGACCTTCACCGCAGACACCGCGATCATCACCGTCCCCTTCTCCGGACTGCGCCACATCCCCATCGCCCCCGCGCTCTCCTACGGCAAGCGGCGCGCGGTCACCGAGCTGCACTACGACGCCGCCACCAAGGTGCTGCTCGAATTCAGCCGCCGCTGGTGGGAGTTCGACGAGGCCGACTGGAAGCGCGAGCTCGAGGCCGTGCAGCCCGGCCTGTACCGGAAGTACCAGACCGGGCAGACCCCGTCGGACGGAACCCTGATGGGCGCCCACGACTCCGTACCCGAGGGCCACATCTCCACGGGCCAGCGCTCCCACTACGCCGCCAGCCGCGTGGTCTCCCGCGACCAGCCCGAGGCGGCCGGCGTCATCGGCGGCGGCTCGGCCACCGACAACCCCAACCGCTTCATGTTCCAGCCCTCCTACCCCGTCGAAGGCAGCGCCGGCGGCGTCATCCTCGCCTCCTACAGCTGGTCGGACGACGCCCTGAAGTGGGACTCACTGGACGACGAGGAGCGCTACCCGCGCGCCCTCGCCGGGGTCCAGGAAGTGTTCGGGCAGCGCATCGAGGTGTTCTACACCGGCGTCGGCCGCACCCAGTCCTGGATGCGCGACCCGTACGCCTACGGGGAGGCGTCCGTACTGCTGCCCGGCCAGCACACCGAGCTCTTCCCCCACGTCCGCAAGGCCGAGGGCAACCTGCACTTCGCCGGCTGCCACACCTCCATCAAGCCCGCATGGATCGAGGGAGCCCTGGAATCGGCGGTGCGGACCGCCCTGGAAGTACACACGGCTTGACTTCCGCTCCCCGGGCCAAGCCCGGGGACTCCTACCACGGCCGTCTGACCGTCTCGGCGGGTTTTTGCTTCACCGCGCTGGGCCGGGATGAGTCCCGGTCCAGGACGGTCCCGCACGCCCCGCATTCCCACACGCGGATGTGGAGAGGCTTGGGACCGTCCTTGCATCGTCACACGCCGATGGCCGCCTCCTTGACCGGTTCACAGCCGATGCGCCCACCGCGCTCCGAACGCCAAGCCCGGGGTGAGCCGGGGAAACCGCAGATGGATCTCGTCGGCCCGATCCACTGGCTGTTGCTCACCGTGAAACGCCGGATCGGGCACGGCACGCTGAAATGTGCCGTGCAAGATCCACACGCGCGCCGCGCAGCACGCGACGCCGAAGGTGTAGGGGGTTCCCTCATGCTTCGGCCGGTCCGACACGGAACGCTGATCACGGCAATTGGCTGCCGTGGCGGCGAACCGAACAGAAGGACACCCATGAGACGTCTCTCCGTAATCCGCAACGCAGTGCTCGCGTCGGGAATCGTCGCGGCGCTGCTGGCGGGCAGCGTCGCGCATGCCGCGGATGCCGAACCGAAGCCGGCAGGCACTGCACCGATCAGCAACGCCGCCAGCGGGCCGTCGATCTCCGCCGACGGCCGCTACGTGGCTTTCGCTTCGCTGGCAAGGGATCTGGTGGCCGGCGACACCAACCGAGCGGACGACGTGTTCGTGCGCGACCGGCAGACCGGCGTCATCACCAGGGTCAGCGTCGACTCCGCGGGCAACCAGGCCAACAACGTGAGCCGGAATCCGTCGATCTCCGCCGACGGCCGCTACGTCGCGTTCGAGTCCTTCGCGACGAACCTGGTGGCCGGTGACACCAACCGCTACCGCGACATTTTCGTGCACGACCTGCAGACCGGTGAGACAACCAGGGTCAGCGTCGCAAGCCACGGCGAGCAGAGCGACAGTGAGAGTTTCCATTCGTCGATCTCCGCCGACGGCCGGTTCGTCGCGTTCGACTCTCCCGCGTCGAACCTGGTGTTCGGCGACACCAACGACATCCACGACGTCTTCGTGCGCGACCGGCAGACCGGTGAGACCACCAGGGTCAGCGTCGATTCGAACGGTCGCCAGGGCGACGACATCAGCCAACTGCCGTCGATTTCGGCAGACGGGCGCTACGTCGCCTTCTCCTCCGGGGCGAAGACACTGTCCCTGTTCCCCGACAACAACCACGCGGACGACGTGTTCGTGCACGATCAGCTGACCGGGTACACCGACCGGATCAGCGTCGGTGTCGACGGCAACGAAGGCAATTCCGCCAGTCGCACGGCGACCATCTCGGCCGACGGCCGCTTCGTCGCGTTCGAATCCACGGCGTCGAATCTGGTGGCGGGCGACACCGGCGGTCCGATCGACACCGACATCTTCCTGTACGACCGGGTCACCCGGACGACGACGCAGGTGAACCTTGGCCCCGATGGCCTGAGCGACAGCAAAACCCCCGGCCAGGAGCGGACGACGCTCTCCGCCGACGGCCGCTACATCGCGTTCGTGTCCGGCGAGGACAAGCTGGTGACCGGCGACACCAACTCAAGCTGGGACGTGTACGTACGAGACCGGGTGACCGCCACCACGACCAGGGTCAGCGTCGCCAATGACGGCTCGCAGAGCGATGGGTACAGCTACAGCCCCTCGATTTCGGCCGACGGCCACCACGTCGCTTTCACGACCAGCGCGACGAACCTGGGCGGTGACGGCACCAGCCGGAAGTTCAACCTGTACGTACGCGGTCTCGGCGACTGAGTTGTCGGCTGCCGCGGCGTCCTCAATCACGCGCCGCGGCGGCCCACACGCCGGCCAGAGCAGCACGACCGGAGACGCCGACCTTCGCGTAGGCCCGGCCCAGGTGGACTTCGACGGTCTTGGGACTCAGATGCAGCCGGAGGCCGATGTCCCGGTTGGTCAGGCCGTCCGAGACCAGGTTGACGATCTCGACCTCACGGGCGGTCAAGTCGAACCGCTCGGCGCCGCTTTCGGGCCGGGGGCCGCGCGCGTTCAGGCGCCGCTCCTCGCGCGCGACCTGAGGCAGGAACAGTTGCGCGTCACACCGGGTGAACAACGCGCGGGCGGACACCAGGTGCGCACGGGCCTGGTCGATCGCCCCGCTGCCGCCGAACGCCGTCGCGGCGAGCAAGTGCGCCCGCCCGGCCTCCACGGCCGCCCCGATCCGGCCGAACGTGCCGGCAGCGGCGACAGCGAGCGGTGCGGCTGCCGCCGGATCCGTTGGCAGCGTGGCGATCGCGCGGGCCTGCTGTGCCATGGCGGTGCGCAGCGGAAGCTCGAGCTGCCCGGCGGCGTCCTCCGCTCGGTCGGCCCATGCCGCGGCCGCGGCAACCCGGCCGGCCGCGACCTCCGCCTCCGTGAGCATCAAGTACACCAACGGCCTGGTACGGAGGCCCACCGCCGGCAGCTCGGTCCCACCGCCACTGGTGAGCAGCAGCTCGATGCAAGCGTGCGGATCACCCGAGTGCAACATCGCCTGCGCCAGCATCGCCTCGGCCTGGCCACTGCGCCAGGAACTCGTGGCCGTCGCCAGGTCGTCGACGACGATGGCCTCCTTACCCAGGCGGATCGCCTCGGCCAGGTCGCCGCGCCAGGTGGTGATCCAGCACCCGAAGGTCAACGCCATGACGCGCAGCTCCTCGCTGCCGGTCAGTTCCGCCGACTCCAGGCTGTCGTCGAAGCAGGTCGCCGCCGCCGCCAGCTCGCCGAGGTAGGCATGCACCATGCCGCGGATCGCGGTCAGCAGCGCGATCTTGTGGGACTGCCTGCTTGCGCGAGCCAGTTGCAGGCCACGGCTCATGTGCCGGCTCGCCGCCATGAGCCGGTCGGCGGAGATTTCCGACCAGCTCAGCCAGAACGCCGCATCGATGTCGCGGACCAGGTCGCTGTCGGGCAGCGCGTCCAGGAGTGCGGCCGCCTCGTCCAGCCGGTCCGCCCGCCGGTCGATGAGCGTTGCGGCCGACAACGCCGTCGCCAGCAGCATCGGATCCCCGACTTCCCGCGCGGCGGCGATCGCCTCGGCCACCCGGTCCTGTCCGTGCTCGCGCTCGACACTTTCACCGGCAACGAGCGCGACGAGCAGGACGGCCGCCGAGTGGGCGTCAACACCTTCGACGCGTTTCCACTCGCTGTGCAGCATCGCCCTGGCCTCGGTGTAGCGCCCGAGAATTTGCTCCACCGTCGCACAGGCTCGCGCTGTCTGTGCCCGGATCTGGGTGAGTTCGGCAGGCAGGAGCCGCAGCACCTCGTGCATGGTTTCCCTGGCCTGCCGCAGGTCGCCCGTGGCTCCGAGTGCGTGTGCCAGCCGGCCGAGCAGGATCAGGCGCTGCGGGGTGGCCGACTCCGAGTCGGGGAGCAACCGGATGGCCGCCCGCAGGAAGTGCCCGGCGGTCGCCGGCGTGGTGTGCATCGTCGCCTCGGCCGCCGCGGTGAGCGCCGCGACCGCCTCGAGGTCACCGCGGACGGCGGATCGCTCCACGTGCCGGGCGAACTCGGCCGGCGGCGCACCCCGGCTCCGGAGTGCCGACGCGGCCCGGCCGTGTGCCTGAAGCCGCCAGCCGGGACCGGCATCCTGGTAGGCGACGCTGCGCACCAGCGGATGCCGGTAGCGGAACCGGCCGGTCGCGCCGTCCAGCCGCACCAGGTCACGCTCGGCGAGCCGGTCGAGCGCGGCGAGCACGGACCCGGTGTCCGTTGCCGCCGTTTCGGCGAGCGAGTCAGCCTCGAAGTCGTCACCCACGACCGCGGCGGCGTGCGCGACGACCCGCTCTTGCGGGGTCAGCGCGGCCAACTCGGCGGCGAGCACCGCGTGGACCGCCACCGGGATCGCCCCGTCGGGGTGGAGCGCCGTATCACCGACAGCGATACCCCGCTCGCCGGCCCGCACCAGGGCTTCCAGGTAGAACGGGTTTCCGCCACTGGCCTGGTAAAGCTCTTCCCGCCGGGAACGGCCCAGACCTTCCGGCATGACGTGGCCGGCATCGGCTTGGCTCAGTGGCGCGAGTTCCAGCAGTTCGGCCCCTCCGTCGGTCGCGGCGCGGGACAGCGCGTGCCACAGCCGCAGCGACGTCTGCCGGGGCCTGCCCGCCAATGCCAAGACCAGCCGCGCCTGGGGCGGGTGGCGCAAAAGGTGGTCGAGCAGCTCGACCGAACCCTCGTCCGCCCAGTGCAGATCGTCGAAGACGAGCACCAGCCCGGACGGCTCGGCGACCAGCTCCAGCAACGCCCGAACCGCCCGGTGCAGCCGGTACCGCTCCGCGTCGACCAGGTCGGCGGGGCCGGCGGCGGGAATCGCCGGGAACACGGTCGCGAGAAGTGCGAGCTGCTGTTGCCCGAGGGCGGCGAGACGCTCCGGGCCCAGCTCGGCGAGCTGGTCGTCGAGCGCGTTGACGAACACACCGAACGGGATGTGGGACTCGAACTCCGCCGCGCGTGCGCTGCGGACCGTCCATCCTGCTGTGTCCGCGAGCTTCCCCAGCTCCGTCAGCAGCCGGCTCTTGCCGATCCCCGGTTCGCCGGTGACCGCGACGCACCAGGTGCCACCTTCGCCCGCCAGCACCGCGCGCAGGATCGCGACTTCTCGCGCCCGGCCGGGCAATCCGCCGACGGGCCGCCCTCTCACTTCGTCAGTCATGCTGGCGTCGACTCACTTTCCGTCCGCGACCAGGCGATGGTATCGACGCCCACGCGCCCTCGGCCGGCGGCCTACCCGATCACAGGCCGAGTCGCAGCAGCTCGCCGCCGAAGGGCTGCAAGACCTGTACTTCCGTGACGGCGGCACCCGGACGGACGGGCTCCTGGTGGAGCTGAGCTTGTTGTTTATCGTCCAGCTTCGGTGGATGGGCGGGCAGCGTAGGGCCTTCAGATCCAGTTGCCCCAGCCGAACGTTGCGATATGGGCCCGCCGGGCGGCGTCCCAGCTACGGCCGCTGCCGATGTGAATCACTGCCAGCGCAAGAAGGAACCAAGCCGTGGAAGCGCCAGCAACGATCAAGGTCCATCGAAGGCCGGAGGAACTTGCGACCACGATCAAGGCGGTGACGGTCACACCCAAGCCCTCGCGGGTGTACCGAGAAGCCGAGCCTTCGCCGTTCTCCCGTGATCACGCCCCATCATCGATCGTCCGCCGGGGCTTCGTCCCCTTCTTGTGGTGTGCGGGTCGGGTGTAGGACTCGCCGGTGGCGAGGACCCGCCCGACGTCGTAGCGGGTGGCGGGCCGCCGGGTTTCGAGCCGAGCGGGCGGCCGGGGCCGGGGCGGGTGGGGCCGGGGCGGGTGGGTTTTGTGCACCGGCTGGCGTGCCCGTCTTCGCGTGCAGGTTCCTGAACCCCCGCCCGAGTCCGTCGCAAGTCGGCCCAGTGTGTGGCCTGTCTCGGCCCCGGGGACCAATCGAACCGCGGTTGGCGCTGAGATTGATCATGGTCGTCTAGCAGAGCTCCGGGATGCGGCGTCAGGTTTCTCTGGAAGCCCGATGGGCCCGGATGGCGGGTGGCTACCTTCCGCCGGATGCCAGTGGAATTTCTGACTGATGAGCAGGCCGTTATCTGGACCTTTCTGGCTCGTCAATCCTCTGAACTGTTTGCCCGTCCCCTTCGGAGCATCGCTGTGGGCCAATATGATGATCGTGCCGCGCGCCACCACCGCACGCGCCGCCCGGTGCCGAATCATGCCGAACGAGCCCTCAAGGGCACAGAATCCCTGCGTTCGGTTCGACGAGGAGCCACACCTATGAGTCCTGAAAAAAGGACACCACTGCGGCTCGGCCCGCTTCCACTGCGGGCCGGATGGCTGGCGGGCAGCGCGGTCGCATCGCTGGCGGCCCTGATGATCAGCTTCACCAGCCCCGCACTGGCGGCCGCCGAGCCGCCCACCGCGGCTGGTTCGGCCCCAGCCGCATCGCCGCTGAACCCCGACAAGTGCCGGGGTGGCAAGGAGCACCACGACTACGACTCCGATGACGAATACGACCCCGGCGAGGAGTACGCCTCCGACGACGAGGACGAAGAGCTCGGCGTCCGGGGCGGCGTGAACCGGCGCGACCGCGACAAGTGCAGAGGCGCCAGGGGCCCGGCCGGCCCTCCCGGACCGCCCGGGCCGCCCGGAGCCGCGGGCCCGTGCGTCGACATCTCCACCTCGTGGGACGAGGCAGAGGTCAAGTACAAGGCCGTTCTCGCCCCCAACGGCACCGCCTGGGCGGGAGTGTACGACTTCAACGCGCCCAACCCCATGGTGCCGGCCTTCACCTGGTACGACCTCACCACCGGAGCCACCAACTACCCGGCCAGCCCGTGCGGCATCACCATCGCCGAGACCTCCAACAGGGTCATCGTCGAGGTGGTCACCACCGGCGGGCAGGTGTTCGAGACCACGTGCCCCGTGACCCGCGGCGAGCCGGACCGGCTCGCGTGCCCCAACCCCGTCGTCTGGACCCCCGCGAACCCGCAACCGCCCGGGACGACCCCCACCCTCACTCGCGACAAGGGGCTCTCCAAGGGCGGACGGGTCCACTCCCCTACCCGATGAGGCATATGCGTAGTGGTGCCTGAAATGGATAGGGGTGCCAGCAGCTTCTTATCGCCCACGCGGAAGGCGTGGAGGTGACAGGAATGGGCGCTGGCAAGAAGGTCAAGAACGTCGCTGAGACGACGAAGGGCAAGATGAAGGAAACCACGGGTAAGGCCGTGGGGAACGAGAGTCTCGAGGCCGAGGGACGGGGTGAGCAGGCGCTGGGTGACGCCAAGCAAGCTGCTCAGAAGGCCAAGGACGCGCTCAAGCACTGACTCGGGCGAGATGTCGGTGGGGCGAGGGCCGGCGGGAGACAGTCCGCCGGCCCTCGTTCATGTCCGTCCCACCGCCCACGCCGCGTGGGGCGCGGTCAGCGACATCACCGAGGAGATCCGGCCCAAACGCCGGGACCTCCTTCAGCCGCCTGGCCTTTCCGCGCGTCTCCAGAGCAGCGGCGGTGGACCGGTTTCCCACGGCGTGCGGCGCTTTCCGGCGCGGCCGACCACCTGTTCCTCCGTAGCCTTGATCTTCTCGCTGGTACTCATCGCTCGCGCACCTCGTACCACTTCAAACGGAACATCACCTGGCTCAACGCCGTGAACGACCAGGTAGCGGGCATCGGGCAGACGGTCGTGCCGCGACCTGGCGACCAGAGGTTCTGGCGGGCGGAGCTGCTGGGGGTGGAGACCGGCGGGTACGGCCCGTTGGAGCCGCTGGCCTGCCACAAGGTGAATCTGAACAAGGTGATCACGCACTGGCCAGACATGCTCCGGGTGGTCGGCTCCCTGGTCACCGGGGGCAGGTGCGGGCGTACGACCTGCTGCGGATGTTCGGCAACGAGGGGCGTCCCACCTCGCTGGGCACCGCGTTCGCCGAGTACGGGCGGATCGCCAAGACCCTGCACCTGCTACGGGTGGTCGACCCGGTCGATGACACCTACCGGCGGCAGATGAACCGGCAGCTCACCGTGCAGGAGTCCCGCCACAAGCTCGCCCGGGACATCTGCCACGGCAAGCGCGGGCAGATCATGCAGGCACAAGACGGGCCAAGAGAACCAGGTCCTGGAGCGATTGGACCGGTCGGCCCTCGAACTGGACCGCGCCGACCCCGGTGGCGCCGACCAGGTCCGTACCCGGCTGGAAGCATCCTGACAGGCCCGGTGCGAGGACCTACTGGAGAGTCTGGGCGAGGCGGACCGCGAGGAAGCCGCCGGGCAACTGCGCGAACCGTCAAGATCCTGCTGGAGATGGACCGGCCCAAGAGTCGCCTCATCTGGCTGCGCAACCCCAACGTCGTCCGACTTTTCGAGGGCCTGGCCACGGGCAGTATCCCGCTCTCCCATGACGGGCTGCACCAGGAGGCCCCCTGGCGAACCGTCACTCACCTGCGTGACCTGCTGATGGACAGCGGTGTCCTCCCGCAGGTCGACCGGCAGCTCTTGCTCTACCAGCGCTGGCTGACCGAACGGCTCGCCAACATCGAAGACCCCGGACACCGGCAGCTTCTCCGCCACTTCGCCACCTGGCGCCAGATGCGGCGCCTGCGGACGAAGGCGGAGAAGGGACCGCTGGGACGCTCCCAGACCAACCACACCAAGCAGGAAGTCACCCAGGCCAGCGCCTTCCTCACATGGCTCGCCAGCCGAGGACGTGCAATCGGGCAGTGCCAGCAGGCCGACATCGACGCCTGGCACACCGAGAGCCTGGCCACCCGCCGTCCGTCCCAGTCCTTCCTGCGGTGGTGCATGAAGACCGGCCGGATGCCCCGCCTCATACTGCCGCCGGCGGTCATCACCCAGGATTCGGAACCGCTGCACCAGCACCGCTGGCTCGCGATCCTCCGCCGGGTCCTCAACGACGACGCCTTGCCCCTGCGGGCCCGGGTCGCCGCCGCGCTCGTTCTCCTCTACGCGCAACCCGTCAGCCGTATCGTCCGCCTCACCACCGACGACGTCACCGACGACGAGACCACCGTCACCGTCCGGCTGGGAGACCCGCCGTCCCCGCTGCCGGAGCCCGTCGCCGACCTGATACGGGCCTACATCCAGTCCCGGCAACACCTGCCCTACGCCAGCAGCAGGAGCTCAAAGTGGCTCTTCCCCGGCCGCCAGCCGGGACAGCCCATGAACCCGGTCAGCCTCCAAGTCCACCTGCGTGATATCGGCGTCCCTCCGCAGCGCGGCAGGGCCTCCGCGATTCGTCAACTCGTCCTCCAAGCCCCAGCCCCCGTCATCGCGAAGGCACTCGGCTATCACGACAAGACCGCCACCCCCGCCTGGTCACCGAAGCCGGCGGGACCTGGAGCCGATACGCCCCAGGCGACCACCAGCGGTGAAGTGCGGCTGCTTACGCTGGGGCCGCTGAATCTCGCTTGTCCTCAACGTGGACGACGTGAAGCTCGGTGCCGTCGCGGTGGCGCTTGGAACGTCCGAACAGCCCGACAGTGATCTGCGACTGATCCTGAGGCTCATCGGAGCCGACATAGGTAAGGACGTCGTTGTGATGCCCCGTGACGACCCATCCCTCGACATCCTTGACGTCGATCACCCCGAAGTCTCCCGCCGAAGATCCAGCATGCGCCGGGCCGAACTTCTTCAGGAGGTCGGTTGCCTGTTCAGCAAGCTCCCCGTCCGGAGCGGTCAGCACGACACAAGTGCCATGCTCGAACAGCACCCACGACTTGCGAGGGTCGGCGAGAAGCCGCTGCCAGACGTCGATCAGTATCTCGGTGTCCATGCCGATCATCATGCCGCAGAGCACCGACACAGGGTGACGATCGGCCGACAGCTACGGCGAATACGCGACCCCTGAACATGCGGGCCTACCAGTCCCGGCGCCGTGTCTGGCGCGACGTCGGTGTGTTCGGCGCGCTGATGGAGGGAATGGTCGCCCTCACCCCGGGGCCGCGGTAGCGGCGCCCGGCTGGGAAGCCGGACGCCGCTACCGCTCACGTCAGACCAGCGAGGTGGCTGCCTGGCCGAAGTGCCGGGCGAAGAACCGGACCGCGCTGTCAGCCTCGAATCTGGGCAGCTCGCCCTGCTTGCCCGCGTTGGCGTGCAAGGTCTTCTCCTTCGAGGCGAAGGCGTCGAACAGTGCGAGGCTGGCCTCGCGCGGGTTGTGCTCGTCGTCCCACTGCATGGCGAACTCGATCGGGATGGTGATCTCCTTCGCCGTCTCGACCAGGGCGTCGGACCAGTGCAGACCGAAGACCGCAGCCGTGATCCTGGGCTCGATCGCCACGAGCGGCACTCCGATCGCGGTGCCCATCCTGACGCCGAAGTAGCCGACCGGCCCGCCGGTGCCGATCTCCGGAAGCTCCTGGAGTGCGTCCAGGGTCGCCCGCCACTCGGGCAGGACGAGCTCCGCCACATGCGCGTTGTAGCGCACGACGATCGGGCTTACCGGCTCGCCCGCCGCCCACGCCGCGGACAGCGCGGCCCGCTCTTGCTCGTCGTGCGCGGTGCGCGGTCGGTCGCCGTGACCGGGCGCGTCGATGACGGCGACATGGAAGCCGCCGTTGTTCACGAGAAGGTGGGCGCGGCCCGTCATCGCCGGGTGCTTCTTGTGCTTGGCGCCGTCGTGGCCGATCAGGATCAGGGGCGCGCGATCGGCAGCGGAGGCCGGCGACCAGAGAACTCCGGGGATGTCGCCCACGGTGAAGTCACGTTCGACCATGCCGTTCGACGACGACTCGGCGGTGAACTGCAGAGAGTGAGAGTGCATAGGTGTTGCCTTTCGGGAGTGCCTTGTTGTCGAGGCGCTCCCGGCGACACCTACGTCAATCGCCGGCCGTGACGGCAAGGGGGAGCACCCACATCGATACAGCGTTCATGGGTCTCACCTCCTCGGGCGGCGTCACGGTCAGCTGCAAACTACAAGCCCGAGCATCATCCCGTCCAACCCTTTTCCCACCACTGATCACAACTCCAGACAGGCCCTGGTTCCGGTAGCGGCCGCCCCGGCGGCGCCCGTCAGCTCTCGGCGAGCACGATCAGCCAGTCCCCCTCGGAGAACCGGACCTTCTGCCGCTTGTCAGGGTTGATCCGGAGCCCGTAGTCGGGGCCCGTGGCGCTCCGCGCGCGCAGCCGGTATCCGACCGCGCATTCCCGGCGCCGCCGCGCCGACTCGACGGCGGTGGCGAACGAGACCTCCTGACCGGCCCGGACGTAGTCCGTGGCCGGCTTGAGGTGGAACTCGTGGCCCTCCGCCTTGAACAGCTCCTCGAAGACCTCGGCGAGGTACGGGCTCTCCGAGATCTGGGTCATCAGAAGGCTGATCAGCCTGCCGCTCACGATGAAGTCGGCGCCTTCCCGGGCGGGTGCGAGGAGCCGGTTGCCGTCGTCGGACATCTCGGTGGTGAGGGCGAGTTCCCGCTGCGCGGCGGCCCCGATGGCCCGCAGGTGCAACAAGGCGACCAGAGTCCTGTCGTCAGCCCGCGCCTCCGGATCCGTCACCACCGGAGCGAGGGAGGCGACGGGCGACGCGTTTGAGGCGGAGGCTGAGACCGAGGCTGAGGCCGAGGCCGAGGCTGAGACCCAGGGCTCCGTCTCACCGATCACGATCACACTGTGGTACGAGGTCACGTCGAGCTTGGCCAGGGTGCGCGGGTCGGTGATGTCCCCCTCGCGGAAGGAGACTTCGAGGCGGGACAGCGTTTCCGTGACGGCGCGGGCGCCGGGCGTGGCCGCGTACTCGCCGAGCGCCACGACATCCAGGCTGGTTCCCGGGCTCACGTACTGGTCGAGCTGCTCGATGACGAGCGGGGCGCGGCGGTTCCAGCCGAGCAGGAGGAGGCGTTCGGCCTGGGCGAGACCGGGCCCGGCCGTCACGATCGCGTCCTCGTCGACATGGGCGGCCACGTCCGCCCGTACGGCCGTGTCGTCGTCCTGGGAGATGACGATGATCCGGTCGGCGGGGCCGATCTCCGCCCCCGGGTCCGGATTGAGGGTGACGCTCCCGTCGGCGTGCAGCAGGCCGACCGCCGAGGACGTGGCGAACGCCAGCAGAGCCTCGCCGAACGCATGCCCCACGAGGCCCCCGGCGGCGACCGGGTAGAACTCGTCGCCCTCGAAATCCAGCAACTCCGAGTAGACGAGGGAGAGGCCGGGCTGCCGGGCGGTCTGAACGAGGAGCCGGGCCACGATGTCATCGACGCACAGGACGTGCCCCGTGGGCCCGGCGGCCAGCCTGGCGGTCAAGTGGCTGCGGGAGTCACGGACGGCGGCGACCACCACCGCTTCCCCCTCACCCGCGCCGGGGCCGGCCGCGTCGAGGGCGAGCAGGGTCTTCACCACCTGGACGTCACCGGTGTCCCCGGTGGGAGGCAGCACCAGCACCGCCTTGGCCGTTCGCGGACTCACCCGGCACAGCTCGGAGGGATCGGTGGTGCTCCCGTTGCGGCAGATGATGCGCGTCCGGCCGATGTCGCCGACGCGGGTGGTGATCTCGTCCTCCATCCACACCTTGTCCTGCGGGGCGAGCACGGCGATGGCGGAGCGGCGCTGGTTCGCGTTGGCGGCCACCAGCTCCCCGATGACGGGAAAGACCTGGTCCGACCATCCCAAGACGACGGTGTGCCGCGTCTCCACCACGGTGGAGTGCCCGAGGCGCAGCGACAAGATGCGCTGGTTGATGCCCGTGGTGATCAAACTGACCAGGGTCGACACGAAGAGCAGCGCCACCAGCGCGAGCGAAACGGAGGCCAGCACGTAGAGCGGGGAGCCGACCGCACCCCCGATCTTCAGCGTCTGGCCGGCGCTGACCCACACGGCCGTGAGCCGGCCGGCGAGCGTGGCCGGTGCGGCCCGGTCGGACCAGACGAGGACCATGCTCGCCGGGATGACGACGGCGAGGCAGGCCAGGGCGAGCCAGCCGATGAGCGCGGTCGTTCCCCCCGAGACGAGATGGTCGAACCGGTACCGGAGGCGGAGCCGGAGTGACGTCGTGTGCTGCTGCGCCACACAAGCTCCCGTACATGAGTCGACATGCCGATCGGAGCGACTGCCCGCCACTCCAGGAGACACCCTAGGCAGTTCTCGGCATCCGCCCCCCTCGGACTCCACCGGCCTCACCCAGAGGTATGAACGCACCCACCACGGACCGGACCTGGCCCGGGGGCGACGCGGTCGGCCCCGCGTGGCGCTCGACCGGCGAGGCACGGTCGTACCCGCAGGCTGATGCGGTCGCAAGTGTTGAGGCGGGGGAGTCGACCGCCATCAGCGCCGATTCGGTATCCGCGTGGATGGGCATGAACGGCTGCTTCACGCCTCGTCGTTCGGCGCCGAGGCAGTCGCATACGCCGAGCACCGTGCTCTTCGCTGCCCCGTCGTCGAGGATCTACACCCTCAGACCAGCGGTCGAACCCCCGCTATGAGGGGCGGAGAACGGGATCGATCTCTGCCAGGCTCTCGTGCAGCCGACGGGCCCCCCGGGCAACACGATCGTCGGTGTCGCCCGACATCTCCTCGCAGAGCCGTAGCGCCTCGTCCAGGTCGTCCGAGAAGATGCTGAAGACATCGAAGATTGCGGTGTGGATCCAATCGGCGTGGTTGTCGTTGGCGACTGCCAGTGCGGACGCGACGATCGTCAGTCCGACCCTGTCCTTTCGCCGAAGCAAGCCCTCCGCGGTCCGCCGGGTGACGAAGGTGTCACCACGGTCGAGCACGAGCCCCAGCAGCGGCTCTACGGCCTCCGGCATCTCGGCGAACCCTGCCAGGCCGTGACCGGCATCCGCCCGGTCACGCCAGTCATCGCTTCGCCCGAGTTCGCCGAGCGTCACGACGACCGCACGCCGCAGGTCACTGTCCACTCTTACTCGCCCGCCCCTCCCACGATTCCGGTCAAAATATTATCGAGGCGCCCTACCGGATGATGTCCCCAAGGCCGAAGCAGACCTCACCAGTGATCAGACCGGGTCCTCGTCAGTCAGCGAAGGCATTGCGTGTGGACGCAGGACCATGAGCGAGTCTTCCAAGGTCGCCACCATGGCGAAGGGGAACCGGTCGACCTCAAGACAGAGCGCAACGTCATCAGGATGGGCTCCTTGACGCACCCCCTCCGCCAGTTCGGCGGCGGCGCGCGACTCGGCAGCGCGGCGGAGGAACTCAGCAACATCCACCCCGGCCTCGGTGACGCTCCGAGCGATGTATTGAGCACACGCCAGATCTTCTTCGGCCTGCCCATCGTCGCCAGTGACCACGAACGTGACACTGTCACTCTTGAGCGTCCGCAAGAGCCGAGCCGTTGCCTCCGCCACCACGAAGCTGGCGCACAGCACCAGCGGCGCCTCCTTGACCGCAAGGGCACCGACTGTCCCTGCCGTGGTTTTCTGCACAACGGTCCGTCCGCCAAGGTCAACAGACCGGAGCAGGCCCGGCGAGTTGACCATGTCGAACCCGGGGGCGGGCGGCCCGTCTTTGAGCGCCACCCAATCCGGGTGACGAGCCTTGAGCGCCAGGGCTTGGTCCAGCGACCCGGCAAGAACGATCTTTTCCGCTCCCTGGGCAAAGGCCCAGGCAGCCACGGTGAAAGCACGCATGACGTCGACTACGACCGCCACGGACGGGGGTTCGACCAGATCAGTGATACCAAGGAATCGAGCCATTCCGGTCATGATCGCGCATGGTCCGACCCGAGGCACCCAGAGAGTGATACGCATCACACCGACGGTCCCGGGGGTTGTGGCCGGAAACAACGTCTATGGATCGGCGGCAAGGTAGAGGTTCACGGCCGGCCACCGCTTCCCGGCCTGGCCTCTCCGCAGATGGCCGCGTTACCGATTGGTAGGTTGGCATCCGCAACTAGGCAGTCTGGGGGAACTGGTGGAGAGACGAAGCGGGCGCCGGGGTGCCGGGATGCTGTGGGCACGGGGTGCGGCCGGCCTGGCGGTCCTGGGCGGAGTGAGCTGGCTGCTGGCACGCGGCGTGGCCCCGCCGGAGGGGTCCATGGAGGCGTTGACAGGGCGGGGGCCTGGGAGTCTCGCCGCTTCGGTGCTGGGCGCGGTTGCTGTCGGGGCCTGGATGGCCGCGTCCGGTGCGCTCGGGATTGCGTTGATGATCGGGGCGGTGGATACGGTGCGGGGCTGGTGGTGTGCTGGTCGCCGGTCGGGCATGAGTGCCGCGGCTCTGCTGGCAGTGGGCGTGGCCGGTGCGGCGGTCCTGGCGTGGGTGCACGGGCTGCTGGCGGATACCGTCCCGGAAGGCTCCATCGAGGTGCGGTCACACCCGGGCGCCGTGGGGTTCATGGGAGTTTCCTACGGGCCCAATCTGGTCGCGATCGTGCTGATGGTTGTGGCGGTGGCGGCGGGTCTTGTCCGGGGCCGCCGACATGCTGGTCGTCCGCCGAAGGGCCAAGAGCCAGACGCCCACGCGTAAACCGGCGCACGATGCCGGCCGCGCCGGGGCGCCCTCCCGGACGCGGAGGCAGGCACGAGCATGGCGCTACGCGCTCAGCGATCACCCTGCTGCCGACGCGGGGAGAGTTCGCGGCGACCCATCCGCTGGGATGCCACGGCCGTCGGATCCCGGACCGGGTGATCTTCGAGCACATCGTGCAGGCTCTGGTGCACGGTTCCGGGTACCAATGGATCTCCAGTCCCGGCTGCTCGGACCACACGATTCGGCGCCGCATCAAATCCTGGGCCCAGATAGGGATGTCGTGTCGGAGCAGGTCTTCGCGCTGGCGCTGGAAGCGCACGACCGCACGATCGGCCTCGGACTGGCCGAGATCGCCGTGGACGGCTGCATCACCAAGGCACCCTCGAGTGGCCAGCAGGCCGGCCGCTCACCAGTCGACCGGGGCAAACGGGGCCTGAGCGATCGGTGTCCCCGGATGAGGCCGGGGCGCCGCTGGGCATCGTCTCCGCCGGCGCCAACCGATGAAAGCCCAAGTCGAGCCCCTGCCTACAGAGGTGAACGTGAACCTTGACCGCGGATACGACAGTGACAAGACCCGTTCCCTGCTGGACGAGTTCGGCTTCACTGGCGAGATCGCCCGGAAAGGGCCCCAGCCCCGGCTCCGGCTCCGGGCAGAAGGTCCTCGCGGTGGCCGCCCCGAAGCACGCGCATCAAAGCCCGCCCTACCGCAGGGCTTCACCACGTCGAGAACTGGGTTCCCGAACTCGCCCGCTCCCGACAGCAGGCAGCCATCCGTTTCCAACCAAACCCATTGCTCGGTCATCAATTGCAAATTTGACTAAATTGTCAACCTGTTGCCGACAACCGCAACCAGTCGTACGGTCAAAGGGGAAGGGCGCGCGCGGCCTCGAAACCATAATTCCCTTCCAGCGGCTTCCAATCCCGCCACGAGGCCGCGAAAGTCGAGGCTGTAGCAGAAATCGCGAGCGGGGCCAAGCGCGGGGAATTCATACCGCCACGACGGCCCCAGGTGCCTGTGGTTGCCAGCTGACCCCGGAAGGCTGCGATACTCATGAGCTATCTAGCCAGTTCTCGCACCGAGAAGCGCAACTCTAAACTGGGCCTTAGTCGCCGTACCGTCGGAATCATCACCCCGCTAGCCGTTGGTGCACTGATCATGGGAACGGCCAGCACCTGTTCGGACTCAGGAACGCCCGGATCAGACTCAACCCCACCCAAGATCTACATCCTGAAGTGGAATGGGAGCCCGGCGACGGGGCGAGGATCACAAGCGACAATCAACAGCGGCGGGCAATTCACCATAGATTCCAACTGGCTTGGCGAAAGCAAGGCCGATATCCGTGTGTACGCGGATGATGACCAAGGCTCCAAATGGGCCAAGGTCACCGGGAACGTCGCTGGCGCCAAATGTTCCAGCTTGCCCGACTCGCACAGCGTTACCTACCAGGCGCCTGGCCTTCTGTCAGGAAACTTCAACCCCCAGCCTCCGCAACAGGACGCGCCATCCGGTTCGGTGAGACAATCCTTCTCCTTCCACCTTGACGATCTCATCGAAAAAAAGACCTCTTGCGGAGAGCACAAATACGCAAACATGACGGAGAAGCGCGAATTCTTCGCATCCTCAGGCACGTGGACGATTACCGCAGAGGCAGAGAACTGCTGCGGAGGACGAAGCACCGCTACCTTTACAATCATCGTGCCGAGTCAATGACCATGGCCGGCCGTGCCGAAAGGATGCCCCGCCTAACGGCGGGTATCGGTACCGCCCTTATCGCGGCGTCGCTCCAGGCACTTTAGGGACGGTCGGACGCGCTACTCCAGCAGCGATGTCGCAGCGCGCGTGGTGGCAGCATGCCACGTCAGCGTGGCCACACGACGGGGGACGGTATCGCGCTACAGCACCATGGCATTCATGCACGGCACATCTCCGTGTCACTGCCCCCGCCGATGCAGGTCGTCACACGATCACCCGATCCGGCCGATGCGCTACGACTCATCACGCGATTGTCTCCGGGCCAGCCTGACGATCTCGGCCAGGATCCTCATCCGTGCTCCTGCCCGCGACATCGCTGGGGACGGCGAATGGCTTTGACCGGAGGTGGCTTTCCCGTCCTCGTTCACCAGTCCCGGCCGGCGGTCAGCTCCTCCGCATCCGCGTTCGTGAACCCGTACGCCGACGCGACGAAACAAAACTCGTCACAGATCCACTCACGCGCAGCCGTCTCGATCCCGCTCCCGGCCGCCACGAACTTCCTGTCCAGCAGGTTGAACTCCGCCGTCGCAGCCTGGGTGAGCGCATACAAGGTCGCCGGATCCGACGGCTGCTCGGCCTCAATTCGTTCGCACAGCCGCAGCAGGATCGCCTTCCCCTGGTCGACTACGCGATCAGGGAAGTATGAGTCGTCGTACATCTGCCGCAGGAACGCGTGTCCCGTTACCTGCTGGTTTGTGATCGGCATGGCGCTTTCCTGTCTCCGTGAAGAGCTGACGCGTCGATCATGCACAGCACCACTGACAACGACGCCCCCTATGTACGCCAGACCCCACGCGAGCAGGACTTTCACACCCAGGCTCTATGGGGGAAGGGTCTACCGGACTGCTGGCGGGGTCCTCAAGCGGGCGGTGTGAAGTTGCCGTACAGCGGGACCGCGTCCATCGGGTCGATGGTGTCGGTGTTGTCCGGGCGGTCGTATGTGGTGTCCGCCCGGCGGGAGTCCTTGGCCCAGCCGCCTGCCCGGTTGCGGAGTTTGAGGGGGACGCCCGCCTTGCTCATGTCGGTGTTCGAGCCCGCGCGCCAGGAGTGGGCGGTGACCTTGAGGCCGGCGATGTACGGGAGGCCGGCTGCGGCTGCGCGCTTTTTGGCCATCTCGTTCACGGCTCGGCCGGACAGGTGGTTGCCGCGGTCGGTGGCGAGGGTGCGGTTGGCGAGGTTGCCCTTGACGGTCAGGGCGCGGAAGAGCGGGGAGCGGGGCTGGTCGGCTCCGAGTTCGTGCAGGTCACGGAGCCAGGAGCGGAGTCGGGTAACGAGTTGGAGGTCGGCGCGGTAGCTGATGCGGCGCCAGGAGCCCTTGACCTTCTGGTCGGTCTTCGATTTGACGGTGTAGACCCAGACTTCGGAGTCCGAGATGCGGACGTGCTCGACGAGGAGGTCCGCCGCTTCGATGCGGCGGGAGAGCTTGCCGTACACGAGGGCGAGCATGGCCGCGTCGCGGCGGTCGATGCGGGTGGTCTCGTCGATGGCGTCCAGGACCCTGACCAGGTACGAGATCTGCATGGCGGCCGACTGCTCGGTGCGGCCCTCGGCCGCCGGGGCCCATTCCTCTGCGCGGTAGGTCGCGATCATCTCGCGGGCGAGGGAGTCGTCGGGGCGTTCGCCCTTCGGGTACCAGGTGACGATGCGCGATACGTACTGCAGCAGGTGTCGGGCTTGTAGCGGTCGGTGTCGATGAGGTGGCCGACGTACTCGGTGAGGTTCGCGGTGGTCGTGGTGGGTCGGGCGATCCGGCCGTGGTCCGCGCACCAGCGTTCGTACGCGGTGCGGGAGGAGTCCCGGTTGAGGCGGGTGTTCTTGGCGCCGCGCCGTTCGAACCGGTCCTTGACGGCGGCCGAGACGCTGAGGTCCCTCTCGGTGAAGGCGGGTTGCACGTCGAGAGGTGGCGGCAGCTCGCCCTCGGCGAGGACAGTGTCGCGGGTGAGTGCGTAGCGCGGGGGAGGGGCGGGGGCGCGCGTCGCCGGCAGGGGCGCGGTGTGGTCCGGGTGTTCGTCCTCGACGAGTTCCGCGTCGAACACTTCTTCAGTGTCGGTCGCTTCAGTCGCTTCAGTCGCTTCAGTCGCTGAGGGGGAGGAGGGGGGAATCCGCAGAAGGCCCGCTGACGGCCTCGGGTGGGGGTGGCGATCCCATCACGCCGGGACGTTGGAGTTCGGGCGTTCCAGGGGCCGTTCTGTGGGTCGATTTTCCGGCGGTCCGCGCGAAATTTGCAGATCTAGCTGCCGGGGAGGGGGGCTGCCTGGCGCGCATCCTCCGCGGCGGTACGAGTGACCAGTGCGGGCGGGGTGCTGCAGGGGGCAGCGCCGCGAAGCCGCACCCCTGCAACGGGCGCTCATTTCTGTCGAGTAACCCGCCGCATTTCGTGGCTGAATGGCTTGGCAGCACCCAGGATTTCACTCGGCCTGCACCCCCGAAGGTGTGTCAGCTCAACTGATCTGACGGACTCGTAGGGAATTCTCGCCTCGTAAATTCGACTGCAAGTGCATCCAGGGCGGGCCATTCGATCCGTGGCTTGCATCCTCCCAAAATGACCGCGTGGTCAGTTCTCCAGGGGTGACCTGGGGCCCGCTGGTGGTCACCGAAGCCGGCGTGCGGAAGTTCGGCGCGGACTTCTGGACGGACTTCCTCGCCACCCCCCCCGCTGGAGACACTGCGATGCCGCGCTTGAAGACCGCCCGCATATCCAGGTGGGCCGCCCCAGACCGTCGTCAGAACGGGGGCCGGGCCGCCGGTCGTTGCCCGATGGTCACTCGCCGGGTCAGGGGGTTTGGCCGGGAGCCTGCAGGGAGTCGAGCCAGTGCAGGAGTCGGGCGCCCTGGCGGGACATGATGTCCGGGTCGCGCAGGGCGTTGGCCAGGAGCGACATGCCCTGGTAGCCGGAGATGAGGGTGAGGGCGAGGTCGTCCGGGTCGGGTAGGCCCAGGGCGCGGAACTGGTCGCCGGCCCAGTCGAGCAGGCGCCGGATCAGGGTGCCGGCCTCTGTGTCGAGGGTCCCGTCCGCGCGTTTGCCGAGTTCGACGGCCAGGGTGCCGGTGGGGCAGCCGTAGCGGGCGGTGACCTCGCGCTGGTCGACCCAGGCCTCGATCAGGGTCTTGAGGCGGGCGCGCGGGTCGGGCAACTGGTCCAGACGGCTGATGAGTTCGTCCAGGTGTCCGCTGTGCTCGGAGAGCGCGGCCAGGACCAGCTCGTCCTTGGTCTTGAAGTAGTAGTAGACGTTCCCCACGGGAACGTCGGCCGCGTGCGCGATGTCCGCGAGGGTGGTGCGCTCGACGCCCTGCTCGTGCAGGACCCGGGCCGCCTCGGTCGTGAGTCGTCGGCGCTTGTCGGCTGCCCGCGCCCGGGGTTTCGCTGAGTCAGTCACCCAACTAACTATAGACAATCCCCGGTATGGTCGTGTTAGTGTCGTGTAAGTCAGTCAACTAACTTACGCGGGGGAATCGCAGTGATCGTTGTGACAGGCGCGACCGGCAACATCGGACGGACCTTGGTGCCCCTGCTGGCCGAGGCAGGCGAAGACGTCGTGGCCGTCTCGCGACGTCCGCTGCCCGAAGGGCTCCCGGCCGGGAGCCGGCACGCCCGAGCCGACGTCGGCAACGGTGCGAGCATGCGGCCCGTCCTCGAAGGCGCCGACGCCTTCTTCCTCCTGCTGGGCGGCGAGCTCAACGGCCACGGCGAAAGCCCGGACGCCCTTCTCGACGCAGCCCTGGACGCCGGGGTCAAGCGGATCGTCCTGCTCTCCTCGCAGATCAACTCCACTCGCCCGGAGGCCCTCTCACACACCCGCCTGCGCGACTTCGAGGCCGCCGTGCGCGCGTCCGGAACGGACTTCACGATCCTGCGCCCGAGCGGATTCGCCTCCAACGCCTTCGCCTGGGCCGAGTCGGTCCGCACCAAGCGCACCGTTTTCGCCCCCTTCGGCGATGCGGCCCTGCCCCTCGTCGACCCGGCCGACATCGCTGCGGTCGCTGCAGCCGCACTGCGCGAAGAGGGGCACACGGGCCGTACGTACGAACTGACCGGACCCGAGGTCATCAGCCCGCGCCAACAAGCCGCAGCGATCTCCCGGGCCCTGGGCGAGGAAGTCGCCTTCAACGAGCTGTCCCGGGAGGAGGCCCGCGCCCACATGGCGCAGTTCATGCCCGAGGAGGTCATCGACGGCACCCTGGAGATTCTCGGGGTCCCGCTGCCGGCCGAGCAGATGACCAGCCCTGACGTGGAGAACGTCCTGCGCCGTCCGGCAAGGCCCTTCGGCGAGTGGGTCGCGCGCAATCTGCCGGCCTTCCGGTAGC
Source organism: Streptomyces sp. NPDC060028 (assembly GCF_042736725.1). Lineage (NCBI taxonomy): Bacteria > Bacillati > Actinomycetota > Actinomycetes > Kitasatosporales > Streptomycetaceae > Streptomyces > Streptomyces sp. NPDC060028. The sequence continues at coordinate 28,884 of NZ_JBHWVJ010000032.1, forward strand.
CCCCGTCCCGGGGCGCGCGGAAGGCGACGTACCGGCCGGGCAGCAAGTCGGCACGACCAGAGCGCGCACCGGCAGCGCGCGCCCCGGCCCTGGCCCTGGCCTTGGTCCTGGTGCCAGGGGTACGGCTTTGCGACACCGGCAATCGTCCGAGTTGCGTCTTGGCCCGTCCGGATGGCGGTGAAAGCCTGGACACCACGTCCGCCCCGACGACTACGGAGCGATCATGCGCAAACGTGCCCGGCGTATGACCCGAGGGGCCGTCCTCGCCCTGGCATCCCTGGCGGCCCCGGTGGTGGCACCACCGGCCCACGCCGACGTGAGGAGCATCAGCAACGGCTTCGAAGCCGCCGACATCGGAACCTGGGACCGCCTCGCGGGCGGCGACGGCCAAGCCGGCTTCGAGATCGGCACCGGCAGCGCTCGTTACGGGCAGGGCAACGGCTGGCTGTCCGCCACCCGCGGTTGGGCCCGGGTGGGCGCCTGGGCATCGTGCGGCCGGGGCTTCCGCTATTGCACCGCGCGGATCTACGTCAAGCCCGTCCAGGACCTCCAGTTCGAACTCAGGGTCTGGACACCCCAGGGCAGGCAGCTCATCAGCACCGCGCCCTGGCTCACCGCCAACGGCACCTACCATCTAGTCCAGGTCGAATGGACGGCCGAGGAGGACAGCAACAACTTCGTCGAGTCCATCATCGGCGCGAACGGGACACCAAGGGCCGTGCGACTCGACGACCTGAGCGTCGTCTGCGCCAACTGACCCTGCCGAAGCGGGACTACGTGCCCCAGAGTCGCCAGGGCGTCCGAGCAGCTCACGGCCTACGAAAGTCGACACCCGCGTCCGTCACGGAGTATCGAACGTGACCTCCGCCCACTCGGCGGTAGGAGACTGACGGATGTGGATCGCGGTCACGCGCACCCCCTCGTGCGCGGCCGACCCTTGCTGACGAGCGGCCGCTATCGCCTCTGCACGGGATCCGCGTTGGCTTTCGTACGTGCGTCCGGGGTGCGACACCTCGGGGTCGGTGATCGTCCAGGTGTAGCGAATGGCCCACCGTGAAGGCTCGTAGTTGCGCTGCCGCGTGTTGTTCCGGGCTGCTGTGCCTTGCCGCGACAAGGGCACTGTTGGGGCCATGCAGGGTGCGGGCACGTTGCGTGCCGACATCGCCCTGCGTGGTGCTGATTGGAGCTCAGGGGGAAGTGGGGAGCCGGGCAGGGGGAGACCGGGCGGAGCCGTGGGTTCCTGCCTGGTGGGGGAAGCGCGCACGGAGGTCGGGACCGGTGTGGGCTGGGTGCGGCCGGCGAGAAGGTCGGTCTGGCGGATGAGGAATTCGTTCATGCCGTGTGCGCCGTGCTCCACCAGACGCAGTAGGGACATGGGCTCTCCGGGCCGTCCCGGGGTTCCGACCTCCCTTGCCAGCAAGGCCCTCCGCAGGTCGCTCGTCGCACGGGTCAGGGGTGAGTTCATCTGCGCCGGCGATTCGGCAAAGGTGATGCCGGGGATCGCGGCGAGACGGAAGAGGGCCCCGGTCACCTCGCCGAGGAGTGCTCTCACCTCGCTGTCGAAGGCGGCCAGGTCCAGGGACCGTCCGGCTTCGAGGTCCTGGATCGCCAGCTCCATGAACAGAGCCCAGGCCCTGATGGCGATGCGGGCCGTGGAGGTGGTTTCCAGGGCGAGTTCACTCGTCCGCCCCGCCTTCTCCGCGTCCGCAGTCGCCGTGGTGCTCTTGTGTGCGTTGCGCTGCAAGCGCGCGGCGCTCCAGGCGCCGATCGTCGCGCCTCCGAGCACGCCCAGCACGCCGTATACAGCTTCCAGTGAGGCCACCGGGGCATTGTGGCCGGGCGCGGCTGTGGTGCACAGAAGTTCAAGTGAGATACGAAATGGTTTGGCTTGAGCCTGAGGTTTGGTGGCGTAAAAGGGCTGCTACTTGGCTCACAGGGCGTCACCGGGCACCATTCGCCCGGACATGGACGAGCTGCGCGACCTGGCGCCGGCCCGATGCGATGCCCCGCAGTGCCGACAGCGATCCTGATGCCCTTCGAGTCCGCCGCCCTATGGTTGGCTGATGCGCGCACACCGTATTGACCGTCCAGTCGATCTTGACGTGGTCCGTGAGTCCTATGACCGGGTGGCTGACAACTACGCCCACATGGTGGTGACGACGGGATTCGGTGACATCCGTAGCCATCCATGGCTCAAGGCGTCCATCGATGCTTTCGCCGACACGGTGAGCGGGCTCGGACCTGTCCTCGACGTCGGCTGCGGGCCCGGTACGGTGACGGCCTACCTCGCCGAACGCGGGCTCGACGTGTCCGGTGTCGATCTCTCACCCCGCATGATCGAAAATGCCCGCCGTCTTCATCCGCAATGCCGCTTCAGTGCCGCCTCTGCCACCGACCTTGACCTTGGAGAAGCGTCCCTTGGCGGCGTGCTCGGCTGGTGGTCGCTGTTCAACCTCCCTCGCGACGTCCTTCCTCAGGTCCTCGCCATGTTCGCGCGCGCCCTGAAGCCGGGCGGCCACTTCATCACCGCAACACACGTGGGCGACGAAGACGCGGTGCGCACCGAGGCGTACGGAGGTGTGCCCGTTCGCTGGACGACGCACAAATGGCGGCCGGAACAGCTCGTGGACCTGATCGAGCAGGCCGGACTGCGCCCGGTCGCCGAGCTTCGGCTCCCCGCCGATGAGCAAAGTGGGCCGGGCGTGGTCGTCATGGCCAAGCGCCCCGCCTGAGGGCCAGATGCCGGAAGCGGTACAGGGCTCCGAACGCATGTGACGGTTCGAGTCGGCAGCCTGAACAAGGCCAGAGCCCGGGGCAAGCCCGGGGCGGCCTTGACAGTCAAATGATTAGGCGCCATATTACTTACATGACGAGGGACGGTATCGACGGCGAAGTGCCCACTCTGGACCAGGCCAGGCAGCAGGTCGAGCACTACGGCCTGGAGGTCGATCCGCAGGCGGTCCTGGTCGCGGTACGGCTGATCTCGGCGGGCGCGAGGGTCGGCCGGGCGGCCGAGGCGCACTTTGCCAGGTTCGGCCTGTCGACGGGGCGCTACCGCCTGCTCGCCGACCTCGAGGACCACGGCGGGGAGAAATCCCCCTCGCGCCTCGCAGGCGACCTCGACGTCTCCAGGGCCACGGTCACCGGCCTGCTGGACGGCCTTGAGCGCGAGGGTCTGATCGCCCGCCGCCCGTCCACGGAGGACGGCCGGGGCACTGTGGCCGTCCTGACCGCGCGCGGGGCGCAGCGCCTGCGCGACATGGCGGCCGAGCATTTCGGGCGGCTGGAGGCGATGGTGGGCGGGCTTTCCGTCGAGGAGCGCGCGGTGTTCCTGGATCTGCTCGCCCGCGTCGTGCGCGGCAGTGCGGCCCTGGCCGCTGACTGACCGGCTCTCAACTGTTTGGCCCCGCCTTCCCGGGCAGGGCCCTTTTTACGAGGCGGTAATTAGCCCGCTAATTACTTACGAGGCGGCCAGGTGCCCCCGCCTGCCGCAACCCTTCGCTTCCCTCACACGAACGAGAAAGAGGTCGGCATGCCCGCAACGAAAGACAGAACCAGCAGAAACCGCACAGCCTCCCGGCCATCCCGGCCGTTCACCCTGTGGCGCGAGGTGCTGACCGCCTACGCCGCCCCCGCGCTGATGGCCGGCAGCGCCGGAGTCGTCACCGGGCAGCGAGACCTGGCCGTGGCCGCCTGCACCTCCATAGCCGGCACCTCCGCCGTGGTGGCGTTCCTGGTCGGCATCTGGCTGCGGCACGGCGGGCAGCCCCGACGGTGGACCACCACCGCGCCGCTCGTCGCCCTGACCGCCGCACTCGTCATCACCGCCGCCGGCGCGGCGGCCCTGCTGGGGTGGTTCGCCGCCCAATGGCTACCCGCCCACACCCCGATCCCCGCCGCCCCATGGCTGGAGCGCCTGCGCATCGACCTGCCCGTCTCCGCAGCCCTCGCCACCACCATCGTCACCCTGCGCTGGCGCAGCACCACCACCGCACCCCTGACATAGCCCGCCCCCGACATAACCCGCCCCGGCAGCACCCGTCGCCGGTAAGTCACCAAGGAATGAGCACACGATGATCGCTGTCATGGGAGCGACCGGAGCAACCGGAAACGCCCTGCTCCACAGCCTCCTCGCACTCGGCGCACCCGTCCGCGCGCTGACCCGTACCCCGCACAGGCCGATCCCCGGCACAACCGGCGCGCACCGACCGCCCGTCGAGGTCCAGTACGCCGACGCCACCGACCCCCACTCCCTGCGCACCGCCTTCAAGGGCGCCGGCCAGCTCTTCCTCGCCATGGCCAACAGCCCCGCCCAGGTCGAACTCGAAACCCGCGTCATCGACATCGCCGCCCACACCGGCATCGGACACATCGTCAAGATCTCCGCGCCCGCCGCCGAACCCGACTCCCCGGTCGCCATCTCCCGCGGACACCACGCCGTCGAGGAACACCTGCGCGCCAGCGGACTCACCCACACCATCCTGCGCCCCTACGCGTTCATGCAGAACCTCCTGCGCCTGGCCCCCACCGTCGCCCAGGGCGTCATCCGCGCCACGACGGGCGACGCGCCCATCAACCACGTCGACTGCCGCGACATCGGCGACGTCGCCGCCGCCGTCCTCACCAGACCCGGCATCGCCGGCGCCACCTACACCCTGACCGGACCCGAAGCCGTCTCCTACCCCGAACTCGCCTCACGACTGACCGCCCTGACCGGCGATCCGATCCGCTACGTCAACCTCACCCCGGACGAACTGCGCGACGACCTCATCCACAACGCCCACATGCCCACCTGGCTCGCCGACCACGTGACGGAGATCCAGCAACTCGCCATCGCCCGACCCGAAACCCCGACCACCACCGTCAGCGACATCCTCGGCCGCCCGCCCCGCACCCTCGACGCCTTCCTGCACGAACACCACGGCCACTTCCGCCGATAGGTCGCCGGCTCAAGCCTGGCCCCGAGACTGCGAACCCTCCCGGCGCACAAGGCAGATGACCAGTCATCGGCTCGGCGGTAGGCGAAGCGGGTGAGTCTCCGCCCGGCAGGGCGTAGGTCCGTCCCGCTCCGCCCCCGTTCCCTCCCCGCGGGGTGGCCAGGGCTGACGCGACACAAATGGTACGAATAGTCACAGTTGGCGACATTATGTGTCCTGCTCCCTAGTCTCTCGTCCGGCACGCACCGAGCGAATGGACTTGCACATGAGACGACCGCTTTCGGCGATCACCGCGGCCTGTGCGGCCGCGTTCCTCGCGCTGAGCTGTGGCACCGCTGCCACCGCGAGCACGAACCCGGACGGCGGCAAGGGAGCCGGGGGCCTGTGCGCCCCGGGCGCACCGATCGGCCCGGAGGGCGAGAAGTTCTACGACCCGCCGTCGCCGCTGCCCGAGGGTGACCACGGCGACCTGATCTGGGCCCGCCGCGTCGACGCCCCCAACGGTGCGCGCGCCTGCCGGATCCTGTACCTCTCGACCCTCCAGAGCGGTACCCCCGTCGCGGTCTCGGGCATCGTGGCCTGGCCCGACGCGCCCGCGCCGCGCAGCGGCCGCAACGTCGTGGCCTGGGCGCACGGGACCGTGGGCGGGCCGCGCATGTGCGCACCCTCCGCGGCGCCGCGGCCGGCCGTCGACCTGGTGGACTACTTCACCTACGACAGCCCCTTCGGCATCGACGTCGGCGTGCCGGCGCTGACGCAGTTCCTCGACTCCGGTGACGTCGTGGTCGGCACCGACTACCAGGGTCTGGGCACTCCGGGCGTGCACCAGTACACGGTCGCCGTCACGGAGACGAACAACGTCCTGGACTCGGTCCGGGCGGCCCGCCAGATCACCGCCACCCACTCGAACCGCAAGACGGCGATCCTGGGCTGGTCGCAGGGCGGCGGCGCGGCGCTGTTCGCCGGCCAGAACTACACCTCGTACACCCCCGAGACCCAGCTCGTCGGCGTCGCGGGGCTGGCGCCCGCGGCCAACCTGGGACCGGACTTCGAGGGCCTGGTGCTGCCCGGCCCGACCGATGCCACCTCCGCCGCCCACAACGCGGCGCTGCGGATCAACGTCTACCGGGGCTTCCTCGCGGCCTACCCCGAGCTGAAGGCCACGGACGTGCTGAAGCCGGCCGGCCTGGAGGCGCTCAGGGGTGACGGGGTGGCGTGCATCGAGCACTTCTCCGACGTGATCCAGAACAACGTGGGGAACAACGGGCAGCTCGACACGCTGTTCAAGCCGCTGTCGGAGGTACCGGAGATCTGGCACCAGCGCTTCCGCGAGAACACCGCGGGCCTGGTCACCTCGCTGGTGCCGGTGCTCGTGATGCAGGGGACGGCGGACACCGTCATCAACCCGAACTCGACCGACGAGTACGTGAAGCGGGCCTGCCGCTTCGACGAGCCGATCGAGTACACGAAGTACGAGGGCGCGACGCACCAGACGATCCCCGACGTCGCGGAGCCGGAGTACCTGGGCTGGATCGCGGACCGCTTCGCGGGCCGTCCCGCCCCCTCCAACTGCGACTGACCCGAGGCGACGTACGTACGAAGGCTCCCGGCCGGTGGACCACACCGGCCGGGAGCCTTCGTCGGGTTGTGCCGGCGTACGCGCGCCCGGGGCTATCGGGGGACGGCGCCGGGGTCGACGCCCGTCAGGTCACGGCTGGCGTCCCACAACCGCGCCGCGACGGAGGTGTCGGCGAGGTGGTTCCACACCGGTTCACGGCGGGGCTCGCCGCGCAGGCCGAAGACGCGCGGTCCCCACAGCTGGCCCCCACGCACGGCCGGGCCGAGCACCGCTCGCACCGCGGGCCATGCGCCGGCGTGCTTGCCCTGGACGAGGAGGGCCGCAGGTGCCGCGCTCAGCCGTGCGCCGGTGGTGCGCACATGGACCGGTGGCCGTGACGGGGTGAGGGAGTCCAGCGCGCCGCCGGGATGGACCACCACGCTCGCCACCGTGCTGCCGGCAGCGCGCAGGCGGCGGTCGAGTTCGACGCCGAAGTACATCTGCGCCAACTTGGAGCGTCCGTAGGTGCGCTCGGGCCGGTAGTCCGCCCGGGACTGCAGGTCGTCCAGGTCGAGCCGCTCGGACTTGGCCGCGAAGCTGCCCATGGTCACGACGCGGGCCGCCGGCGCGGCCGACAGCAGCGGCATCAGCCACCGGGTCAGGGCGAAGTGCCCGAGGTGGTTCGTGCCGAACATCAGCTCGTGACCGTCCCCGGTCTCCTTGCGCGGCGGGTCGTCAAGCGCGACGCCGGCGTTGTGGACCACCGCGTCAAGGCGCTCCACCTCCAGCGATTCCACCGCTGTTTCGAGCGACGGGAGGTCGGCGAGGTCCATCCGTACGGCCCGCACCCGCGCGCCGCGGACACGCGCCCGGATCGAGGCCGTGGCGACCTCGGCCTTGGCGGGATTCCGGCTGCCGAGTACGACGGTGGCTCCGGTCGCCGACAACTGCTCCGCGACGAAGTACCCGATGCCGGCGTTGCCGCCGGTGACCAGGAAGACGCGGCCATCGGCACCGGGCAGCCGTTGGACATTCCAGGGCGGGGTGGGGGCTGTGGACGACATGCGATGGGGGTCCCTTGCTGGTGAAGACAACTGGGGTTGCTCTCTTGGGCAACTCGGCACCCACGGTTCCGGCGGCCACCGACACACCGCCCATGGATCACCGACAGTCCCGCCGGACGGCCGACACCCCGCCGACACGGTGCCGGCCCGTCGCCGCCCCGTGCCGGTACGCGTCACATTGGCCAACCGGAGCACCCCCGCGTCCCCGGTCCGCAGGCATGGCCGGACTTCGCCCTCCCTGATCTGCGCTTTTCACGTTTCCTGCGCCGATTTGCTCTAAGAGACGTACGCGGAGCACCCGCCCCGCCAAGGTGGAGGAGCACGTATGGATCCGGCGAGCGTGGTCGTGGCAGGGGGGACGGTGGGGATGGGTTGCCTGGTGCGCATCGCGTACTGCGCGATCAAGGAGCGATCCGATGTTCGGCGTGCGGAGGTCGCGCAGCAGGGACTCTCCGAGCGGGTCCGGTCCCTTCCCCCCGGAAGCCGCCTGACGGAGAGGACCGCTGACCGCGAGGTCGAGATCGTCGTCGGGGTTCCTGCCGGCGGCGCCGGAGAGAGGTGACGTGACCGAACTTCCGGCGCGTGCCGGGCACGGAGGGCCGCAGCGCGAGCGGCGGCCCGTTGTGCTGCCCCAGGCCGATCCCTTCGCCGACTTCGACGGGCTCTACCGCTCGCAGATGGGCCCGCTCACGGTCTTCCTGATGCGCATGGGCGCCAGCGCGTACGAGGCGGCGGACGCCGCGCACGAGGCCTTCGTCTCGACCCTGCCCGACACATGGCGGTCCTTGGCGTACCCGAAGGCATACCTTCGAACCACGGCCTACCGGTGTTACCTCCGGCAGGCCACCAGCATGGACCGTCCCACGGATCCGGTACCGGACCGTCCCGGGGGGACCTGCCCGTTGCAGCTCTTGGAACTGACGGCCGAGCAGGAAAGGGTGGCGGATGCCCTGCTCCAGCTCCCCTTCGCACAGCGGGAGGCGATGGCCTGGGTCCTGGACGGATTCAGCTACGCCGAGATCGCGCAGCACCTCGGCAAGACTCCCGCGACCGTCCGGCAGAACTACCGCCACGCCCGGATCCGGCTGGTGGAGATCCTGGGCCTGAAGGGCAAGGAGGAGCGATGACCGACTACACCCCCCATAGGGATGACCGCGGGGAAGAGGCACTCGACGCCCTCCTTGCACGCGACCAGGCGAGCCTCCTGGTCGCGGTGCGCGCCGTACTCGACGTCGAGGGTGGACTGGAACGCCTTGGCTCGGCCAAGGGCGGCGTCGCTCGCCCCTACGTGACTGTTCAGAACACCGGGAGCGAGGTCGCGGGGGATCGGAGCGACTGGCAAAGCTTCGAGGTCGAAGCAGTCCTCGACGGGCCCGCTCTCCAGGGAGCCCTGGGGATGATCGACGATTTGGCTGGCGAGATGTGCGACGCTGCGGACGATCTCCGAGAGGAAATGTACGCGGAGCACTTGGACCCCTCCCGGCCAACGCCGTACGACCTTCTCGAATTGACGATGGAAGCGTTGCTTGAGGTGTCGGATCGCCTCTCCGCGCGTGACCTCACCGAGCTCGAGCTCACGAGGGAGTTCGAGCCCATGCAGCGTGTGTTCAAGGACGAGGCTGAGTACTGGAGGCAGCCCGATCGGGACTTCGTGGAGCCTGGGCGGGCGGATGTCTGCTTCTCACGCGCGCTCAGGTTCAGCCGCTTCCACGCGAAGCTGGTCACGCTGCACGCCCAGCTTCGCTGGCTCTTCGAGAAGGCGAAGGACCCCAGCTTGCTGGCGCCGTGACGCGCCGATCCAGATCGGGATCCCGTCGTGCGCAGAGCCGGCCGAATGCCGGTGGTTGCGGTGGCTTCGCCGTACCGAGGCGGTGGAGATTTCGTGAAACGTCGGGTATTGGGTCCATGAGGGGCGGAGCGTACCGAGCACGGCCTGGACGAACGGGAACCGGGTCGACGTGCATCTGACCATCAGGAGATGCGGATGAAGTGGTTGATGAAGCGGTTACGCAAGCCACAGCTGTTGGGCGTCGGCGTCATGACGCTGCTGCTCGGTCTGATTGTTTCCCCCACCGCCCAGGCGGCGCCGGCCGCGGCCCCCGCGGCCGCGCAGTGCACCGGCAGCTGGGACGGCATCACGTACTGGGCCAAGAGTCCGGCGGGGCGCAACGGGGGCGGCTACGCGCGTACCTATTGGAACAGTTCGACCAGGCAGAACTGCGTGAAGTTCTGGTCCAGCCCCTACGACGGCCTCGCCTCGCACATCAACCTGGCGATCTTCGACGAGAGCGGCGACTACTCCGTCGACCCGCCGCAGGAGCATCCGGCCAACTACCACTACTACGCCGGGCCGCTGTACACCTGGTTCGACTCGACGGGGCAATGCATCAGCGTGGGCGGCTCGCTGGTGCGGGGTGGAGTCACCTACCGCCTCAACACCGGACCGATCCGGTGCGGCTGATCCGCCGCCGCCGCCTCCTCCGAACGTAGGGGCTGGCAGCACGTCCGTCCGGGCGCCGGCGCGGTGCGCGCGGCCGGGCCCGGCACGTCGGGCAGCTCGTCGATCAGCCTTGCCGGTCGACGAGACCCGGCCGGCCGCCCCGGCGGATGATGTCAGCGACGAGCCCTCCCCATCACGACACGTCGCTGTGCCACTTCTGTGGCGAGCATGCCGGAGCCGCGTCCGCGGAGACCAGGCATGGGCAGATCTGCCGGATGGCGCGAGCGGACGCCGGCCGGCTCGGGGCCCCTGACGTGGTCCGAGGGGCCGTGCAGGTGTGCGCGAGGACCAGGTCCATGGCGGGGACGGGACCGAAGACGCCGGCGTGGTCCACACTGGTGGTAGGCGATGAGGAGGTGAAGGGACATGAGCATTGCCAGCCTTGCCCAGCACCACGGGCCCTGGACCGTCGAAGCGGTCCTGGCTCTGGCAGAAGACCGTTCGCACCGCTACGAACTTGTTGGTGAGTCGCTCGTGATGTCCCCCGCTCCCGGCCTGCGTCACCAGCGGGCCAGCTTCCGTCTCCACGTCGCGCTCGACGCGGCGGCCCAGGCCGCCGGCGCCGCGGTGGAGGTGCTGGAGGCGATCAACGTGATCCTGCCGTCCGGGCTGGTCGTGCCGGACATCGTCGTCGCCGACGCGGGCGCGACCGCCGAGGACGGCGTCAGCATCGACGCCGAAGCGGTCCAGCTGATCGTCGAGCTGGTCTCGCCCGGCAACAAGACCATGGACCGCAAGTTCAAGCCGATGCTCTACGCCGAGGCCGGCATCGAGCACTACTGGCGCCTCGAATTCGACCCGGCGCCGCGCCTGATCGTCAGCGAGCTCGCCGGCGGCCGGTACACGGAGAAGACCATCGCCCTCCCCGGTGTGACCACCCGGGTCGAGGCGCCGTTCCCCTTCGAGATCGACCCGGCCGGGCTCACCCAGCCCAAGCGGCGAGGCTGAGACGCAGGGCCGCAACGGCGAGGCGGCCGCCAGTCTTCGCCAGCGTCTTCGAGCGGAGCGTCCGCAACCAGTAGGGTTACCCGGATGGACATCTCCTCTCTCCCTCAGTCCTTCCGGCTGCTCGTGACGGGCGGAGGGACCGGCGGTCACACGTACCCGGCCCTGACGGCGATCCGTACCTTGCAGGGCCGACTCGCGGCCGCGGGCAGCACGCTGGACGTCCTGTGGATCGGGACCGCGGACGGCCTTGAGGCGCGTGTCGCTCCCGCAGAGGGAATCGCGTTCAAGACGGTGGCCACGGGGAAGATCCGCCGCTCGGCGAACCCGCTCAAGATGCTCTCGGCAGCGAACGTCAAGGACATGGCCCGGGTCCCCCTCGGCGTCGCCCAGGCGCGGGCGATCGTGTCCGATTTCCAGCCGGACGTCGTCCTCGCGACCGGCGGGTACGTCGCGGTTCCGGCCGGGCTGGCCGCGCGGCTGTGCCGGCGCCCGCTGGTGCTGCACGAGCAGACGGTCCGCCTGGGCCTGGCCAACCGGAAGCTCGCGAGTTCCGCGACGCGGATCGCGGTGTCCTCGGAATCCTCGCTGTCACTGCTGCCCGCCGAGGTACGAGAGCGTGCGGTCGTCACCGGGAACCCGGTGCGGCCGGAGGTGTTGACCGGCCACCCGGACAAAGCCGTCGAGGCTCTGGCCTTGCACGGCTTCGACCGCCGGCTGCCGACGGTCTACGTCACGGGCGGGGCGCAGGGAGCCCAGCAGATCAACGGCGTCGTCCGGGATGTGCTGCCCTGGCTGCTGAGCCACGCGAACGTGATCCACCAGTGCGGTCCGGCCAACGTCGACGAGCTGGGGCGCCACGCCGCGGGCCTGGACCCGGCCCTCGCACGGCGGTATCACCTCACCGGGTTCGTGGGGCCGGAGCTCCCCGACGTCCTGGCACTCGCCGATGTCGTCGTATCCCGGAGCGGGGCGGGCACGCTGGCCGAGCTGACCGCGCTCGGCAAGCCCGCCGTGTTCGTGCCGCTCGCCACCTCGGCCGGGAACGAGCAGGCGCACAACGCCCGGCACCTGGCCGACGCGGGAGCGGCGGTCGCCCTGCTCGGCGACATCACACAGGAGGCCTTGCAGAACGCAGTGGGCCCGCTCCTCACCGACCCCGCCCGACGGACGGCGATGGCGGAACGGGCCCGGTCGTACGGGAGGCCGGACGCCGCGGACAGGCTCGTGGACGTGCTCCTGTCCGCAGCGGCCCGCTGACCCGTCCCCCGCAGGGGCTGTCGGAGGCGTGCGGCGGCTGCGTACAGTCCCCCCTCGACGCACTGGGGCTGCGCCGGGTGATCGGCCGCTGCCACGCGGACAACGCCGCTTCCGTCGGACTCCTCGAACGACTGGGCATGCGCCGGGAGGCCCGTTTCATCGGAACAGAGTTCTTCAAGGGGGCATGGCGCGACGACCTGGTGTACGCCATGCTCCGGGACGAGTGGGCCCGCGGCGACGACGGGTGACCCCGCTTTTACGATGGGCCGATGACGTCGATCAAGAAGTTCCAAGTCACCTTCGACTGCGCCGAACCTGAGCGCGTCGCTCGATTCTGGTGCGAGGTGTTGGGGTACGTCGTACCGCCGCCACCGGAGGGGTTCGCCACCTGGGACGATTTCAATCGCTCGCTGCCGCCTGAGCGCCAGGGTTCAGGGTTCGTCTGTATGGATCCCTCAGGTGTGGGCCCGCGCATGTACTTCCAGCGCGTTCCCGAAGGCAAGGTCGTCAAGAATCGGGTGCATCTCGACGTGAGGGTCGGCACCGGGCTCGTGGGTGAAGAGCGCCTGGCCGCGCTCGAGGCCGAATGCGCACGACTGATCCCGCTCGGCGCGGTGCGCGGGCGACTGCTGCTCGCCGATGACGACAACGAGTCGTGCCTCCTGATGCAGGACATCGAGGGCAACGAGTTCTGCCTCGACTGAGTGGCCGCGAACGGGGCACCCAGGTGCTCGTGCACCGAGGTGAAGCCGATGCTGCTCGGCGCCATGCACCCGGGTGGGCCGCTGGTGGAGCGGGCGGCCCGCGGGGACGCGCCCGGCGTCAGCCGGGCGCGTCGTGCGACTCGGTGGTGCGGGGCCCGTGAGCCCGTCTCAGTTGCCGATGCCGGAGCTGCCGATGCCTGAGTTGCCGATGCCGTGGCTGCCGATGCCCGTGTTGCCGAGGCCCGCGTTGCCGATGCCGCCGTTGAAGGCGCCCGCGTTGCCGACGCCCGAGTTGGCGATGCCCGCGTTGCCGATGCCGTCGTTGAAGGCGCCCGCGTTGCCGACGCCCGAGTTACCGATGCCTGAGTTGCCCACGCCGTCGGCGCTGGCCGCACCGGCGCCGCAAATAGCCAGCACTGCCGCGGCACCCAGCGCGGCCGTCACACGGAGAAGAGTTGTGCGCATCGTCGCGTACCTCCTGTTTCGGGGATCTTTACTCGCTATCCCTAACACGCGGCCATGCCAGATACGGGCATAAATGTCCGAAGCTGCCGTGTCGTCCAGCGGTCTCGTCCGACGGTGTGAGGGTCACAGCCCAGAAGACCCCCGCTCCGGCGAGTCGGCCGTGCCCGGGGCGCCAGCCACTCATCATCAATTTCGCCCAGACCGTCGGCACGACATTCCGGCGGTGGGAGGTGCCTCCCGCCGTCATGGACAACGGCTCGGCGCCAACGGCCAGGGTGGTTGGACCGGGGCAAACCTGCACGACAGCACCGCATCGCCCGCAGGGGCAGCGAGCCCTAAAGGGCACCCTCCTGAACGGGATCCCGGGATTCCGGGTGATCTGAATCATCGGCCGGGGCGGCGGCACGCAGCGCCGCCTCGACCCGGCGGTTGCTCGTCATGGTCGCGGTGATGGCGGTCATGGTGAGCAGGAGGCCGGCGGCGGTGTAGAGCGGGGTGCGTATGTCGTAGGTGGTGGCCAGCCAGCCGCCGAGGAAGGCGCCGAACGGGGCGGCGCACATGGCGAGCATGCGGGAGGTGGAGGCGACCCGGCCCATCAGGTGGGCGGGGACGATCGCCTGTCGGAGGGAGGGGCCGAGCACCATCGTGGCGCCCATCCCCGCTCCGCAGACGGCGAGCGCGAGGCCGGCGATGTACGGGTTCGGGGCGGCGGCAAGGCCCAGGATGGCGAGTCCCTCGACTGCGGCCGTGCAGGTCAGCGCGGTGCCGGTGCCGAGTCGTCGGCCGAGGAAGGAGGCGATGCCCGCGCCGAGCAGACCGCCGGCGGCCTCCGCCGTGAGGAGCAGGCCGAAGCCGAAGGTGCCGATGCCGAGACGGTCGTGCGCGAAGAGGGCGAGTACGGTCTCCACGGCGAGGAAGGCGACGTTCCCGACCGCCGGACGGAGCGCGAGCCCGAGCAGCAACCGATCCCGGAATACGTACGAGGCGCCGGCCCGCGCCTGCCGAAGCAGCGACTCGCGGGCCTGCGGTACGGGCCGGGGCGCGGCGGGAAGCGACCGTACGAGCAGTGCGGAGAGTGCGAACGACACCGCGTCGGCGAGCAGCGGAACCGCCCGCCCGAGCGCGAGCAGGGCACTGCCCGCAGGCGGCCCCGCGAAGCCGGACGCGGCGGTCTGGGCGCTGCGCAGGCGGGAGTTGGCGCGCTCCAGGAGTGCGGGGTCGCGGCCGAGCAGATCCGGCAGATAGGCCGTGGCGGCCGTGTCGAAGAAGAGTCCGCCGAGGCCGAGGAGGAAGGCGACGGCCGCGAGCAGTGCAATGTTCAGCACGTCGAGCGCGGCCGCTGCCGCCGGTATCGCCAGCAGCACCGCACGCACCGCGTCCGCGACCCACATCGTGCGCCGGCGGTCCCAGCGGTCCACCAGTGCACCGCCGAGCACCCCGAAGAGCAGCCACGGCAGCGTTCCGGCGGCCGTGACGACGGCGAGCGCCATCGGATCCCGCGTCAACGTCAGCGCGAGCAGCGGCAGCGCGGCATGCGACACCCCGTCACCGAGCGAGGACACCGTCTGCGCGGTCCACAGCCGTCCGAACCCGGGCGGCAGCTTCCGAACGTCTGAAGTCACTTGGCGTTCCTTTCGGCCTGCTGGCGCGGTGCCGGGTGGAACAGTGCGAAGACGAGTGACGCGTCCGGCAGCGACGGATCGGACAGCTCCCGGTACTCGTCCGCCAGTGCCTGCAGCCGCGCCCCCAGCTCCGCGAACTGCTCCTCGGTGAGCCGCAGATGCGCCATCCGTACGTGCCGCTCGCCATCCGCCGGCGCTGCCTCCAGGTCCGCCACCGCGTGCCGCATCAGCACGTCCGGCCCTCCCTCGCCCGGATCCGGCAGCACGATCGCCCGCGCGGCCATTGCGTAGTACCGCTCGGTGACCCCCCGGACCTTGCGCGTTCGTACCACCTTCACCAGGCCGGCCCGCTCCAGCAGCCGTACGTGGTAGCTGGAACTTCCCTTCGCAAGGCCCACGCGCTCGGCGATCTGCGTGATCGTCGCGGGCTCGAAGCGGAGCACGGCCATGATTCGGTGGCGCGTGAGGTTGGAAACGGCGCGTAGCTGCTCGTCAGTGGTGACGTGGAACGTCTCGGGAAGATCATCGCTAGGCATGCCCCCAATGGTCAACGCTTCTTGACCATTGGGCAAGGGGTTTTGTTTTGTTCCGGCTTCCGGAATCGGCTGTCCAGCACGTGAGGCCGACCAGCGTGCAGAAGCTGGAGCGGCAGCTCGACGCGGGCGACACACTCGTGGTCCCCTCGCTCGACCGCTACGGTCGCAGCCTTCAAGACCTCATCAACACGGTCGCCGAGCTACGCGACCGAGGGGATCAGCTTCACCTCGCTGCACGAGAACCTGGACACCACCACCCCCGGCGGCCGGCTCGTCTTCCACGTCTTCGCCGCGTTCGCCGAGTTCATCCGCGAACTCATCGGCATCGGCATCGGCACCAACGAGGGCCTGGCCGCCGCTCGCGAGCGCGACCGAGTCGGCGGGCGCCCGAGCGTCGCCACCGAGGAAGTCATCCGCGCCGCCAGCGATTCGTTCCCAGGCAGTGATGCGCCGGATCGGCACGACCCGGGACCCGGCCGACGACTTCGAGGATCCGAGCGTGCCCGACGGCCCACGGCGGCGGTGCGTGCTGTACCGGACCCTCGGCAGCCCGCAGGCGGGGAGGTCCAGCGTCAGGCCGGAGCGATGACGCAGAACTCGTTGCCCTCCGGATCGGCGAGGACGATCCACGAGACGTCGCCCTGGCCGACATCGGCGAGCGTCGCGCCGAGGGCCTGCAGCCGGGCCACCTCCGCCGCTTGATCGTCACCGCGGTACGGCAGCAGGTCGAGATGGACGCGGTTCCACACGGTCGTGACGCCGGGCGTGCGGAGGAACTCCAGATACGGGCCGACGCCCTTGGCAGAGCGCAGCACCGCCTGATCGTCGGTCACCTCGTGCAGGGTCCAGTCCATCGCCTCGCCCCAGAACCGGGCCATGGCCCGCGGATCGGCGCAGTCGACCACGATCGCGGCGATCGGCCCGGTGTCCCGGTAGATCTCCCGAGGCTCCAGTACGCAGAACACGTTGCCCTCCGGGTCGGCCAGAACCGTCCACGGGACGTCGCCCTGGCCCACGTCGGCGGGCGTGGCTCCGAGCTCCTTCAGGCGCGCGACCAAATCCGTCTGATGGGCCGCAGAGGTGGTGGCGAGATCGATGTGCACGCGGTACTTCACCGTTTCGGGGTCCGGGACGGTGACGACATCGACGCAGACGGCGGCGGGGTCCGGCCACACGAAGCCCACAGGCTCGACGTTGGTCACGCCAGGTCCCTCGCTGGAGACACCCCAGCCGAGCGCCTCCGCCCAGAACCGGCCCAGCGCCGGGTCATCCCGAGCTTTGAAATTCACCTGGACGAGTCTCAGTGCCATGCCGCCGATCCTATGCCGAGGGGGATCTGCACCGGGTGCGGTGTGAGGTGGGCGGTCCAGGTTTCCGCGCCTGTGGCACAGGGCTGGTCGGGGTGGGTGTCGGGCGGGCCGTGGAAGGTGGCTTCGATGCCCGCCACAGCCGTCCGATCTTCTTGGGGTCGGCGGGGGCCGGGAGCCGCGAAGAGCCCGAGGAAACGCCCGGCGATGACGCGACGCCGGGGAAGCCCTTGCAGAAGGAAACTCCGCCAACTCCCGTGAACCCCTGTGAACTTGACGAACCCGTCAGTAGCATCCGACCGGCCAGTAACACGCCCGCCCAAACAGCCGTCCCCGAAAGGGTCTCCTGCATGCGCTTGACCTTCCGCGTCGCCCCCGCCGCCCTCGCCGTGGCCGCCCTCCTGCTCGGCGCCCTCCCCGCGCAGGCCCAGGCCCACACCGACCGCGCCCCCGACCGGGTCACGGTCGGTGACCGCACCTTCATCGCCGACGGCCAAGGCCGCGCGCTCCAGTGGCGCGGCTTCAACCTCGCCGACAAGAACAGCCGAGGCACCAACGCGTTCGCCGACATCCACGAGAGCGACCTCAAAGACATGGCCGCCCGGGGCTTCAACCTCGCGCGCCTCGCGTTCTTCTGGGACGACCTCGAACCCACCCCCGGGCACTACGACCGCGGCTACCTCACCAAGATGCGCCGCATCCTCGACTGGGCCGACCGCTACCACATCAAGGTCATCCTCGACGCCCACCAGGACGTATACGGCCCCCACTTCGGCTCCCGCGGCATCCCCGACTGGGCCACCCGCGACGAGGGGTTACCGTTCTGGCAGATACCCGACGACTGGTTCTCCGAGTACTTCGAGCCGTCCGTCCAGACCGCCTTTGACCACCTGTACAAGGACGCCGACTTCCGCGCCGCGCACGCTCGCATGTGGATGACGGTCGCCTCCGCCCTGGGCAGGCACCCGGCGCTGCTCGGCTACGACCTGATGAATGAGCCGTTCGCGAAGTTCCTCGAAGGCGAAGACCTCCCGGCCGCCGCGGCCCGCTTCGAGGCCACCGAGCTCACCGAGCTGTGGAACCGCCTTGCCCGGGCGATCCGCCTGGTCGACCACAGGTCGTGGGTATTCGTCGAACCCACCGTCATCGTCGGTGTCGGCGTCCCGACCCAGATGGGCCACATCGACGACCCGCATGCCGGCTACGCGCCGCACTTCTACGAGAGCGCGATGGAAACCGGCGCCGACTACGACCCCAACGGCACCTTCATCCCCGCCTACGAGGCCGCGATCAGCGACTACCCGACCCGTAACCGCATGCCGGTGATCGTGGGGGAGTGGGGCGGCAACCCCTACGTTCCGCACGCAAGCCAGTTCGTCACCGACATGACGGCCTCGCTGGACCGCTTCTCCAGTGGCTGGACGTGGTGGCAGTGGTGCCGGGGCGGCGGCTACTGCTTCCTCGACCAGGCGGGCGCCGCGAAGCCCAACGCCCAGCTGCTCGTCCAGCCGTACGCGCAGGCCGTCGCGGGCGACCCGCTCACGTTCGCGTACGACCCGGCTACACGCACCTACACGCTCACCTTCCGCACCCGCGACAACGCGGAGGGGCCGACCCGGATCACCGTGCCCAGGGACACCTACCCAGGCGGCTACCGCGTCGACATCCAAGGCGGCAAGGCCAGCTGGGACGACCACGGCCAGACCGTCACCGTGAGCACCCACGGCAGGTCCGGAGCCACCTACAGGGTCACCATCAGCCCGAGGTAGCCCACCCGACGCGCTCGGGGGCGGACCAGCTGCCGATTGAGCCCGGCGCCGGCCGCCCGCTGACGGTCGTGGCCGCGCCGTTCCGTTCCTGGAGCGCAGACTCGCCCTGCGCCGCCCACGGGCCGGGACAAGGCCGCGCGGGCCGAGAGGGACGTCACGATCCACTCAACCTGCGCGGCCGTCGTCATGTCACGGCCGGTCCCCGCGCTACCGCGTATCGAGTCGTTAGGCTCGGACACATGACTATTCAGCGGATGGACAACGTCGCCATCGTCGTCGACGATCTGGACGCGGCTGTCGCCTTCTTCACCGAGCTCGGCATGGAGCTGGAGGGCAAGGCGCAGATCGAGGGCCTTTATGCGGACCGCACCGTGGGACTGGACGGCGTCCGGAGCGAGATCGCGATGATGCGGACCCCGGACGGCCACAGCAAGCTGGAGCTGACCAAATACCACACCCCCGCGGTATCCGACGCCGAGCCGCGGAACCCTCCGCCCAACACGCTGGGCCTGCATCGCGTCATGTTCGCCGTCGACGACATCGACGACACCATCGCCCGCCTGCACGCCCACGGCGCCGAACTCCTCGGCGAGGTGGCCCAGTACGAGAACATCTTCCGGCTCTGCAACCTCCGCGGCCCCGCAGGCATCATCGTCGCCCTGGCCGAACAGATTGGCTGACGCGGGCCTGCCGCTCGGAGCCTGTCGACGGTCAGCACCGCTATGACGCATCCGCGATAGGTGGCGGTGCAGGCCGCCGTAGCGGCTACGCGGCAAACGGATCGGCGTGGTCGGTTGGTCGGTTGAGCGGGGCTGCCGCCCTGCGCGGGTGCGCCGGCAGGGCGGCGCGGTCGCGAACATCGATGATGAGGCGGATTTCGCCGCGCTCATTTATGTGCTGGTCAGCGGCATCTGGTCGCACGCCGGAGTCTGGGGCCGGCTGCACCAGAAGGTTCAGCAGCTACGAACTCGATTCCGATGCGGACTGCCTCCCAGTAGTGGCGTCTTCACCGACGCTCCGCGGCACCCTGAGATTCGTCACGATGAGCTGAGTGCCGTGGCGTCACAGGCTGTGGGCGATGGGGTGCAGGGGTTCGTACAGCGGGAGTTCGGCGCCACTGGGGAGCCGGATCGCAGTCAGTTTGCCCCAGCGCTGTTCGCTGACCGGGCGGGTGATCTCAACGCCCTGCGCGCGGAGCTCGGCGAGCTGAGCGTCAAGGTCGTCGCACATCAGGAAGAACTCGTGCTGGGGCGGGCCGTCGGTCGGGTGCACGGCCATCTCGGCCGGGGGCAGCTTGAAGATGAGCCAGCCGCCGCCCGCGTCGACGCCGGGAAAGCCGAGGACGTCACGGAGGAAGGCGCGGTCCGCCTCCGCGTTCTGGCTGTAGAGGATGACATGTGCACCGCTGATCATGGCCGGCTCCTGCCCCGTCGACGTGCTGGCGGTCGTGTCCCGGCATCCTGGCACGCGCAGTGCCTGTTTCCACGTACAGAGAACGTGCCGTCGGCCAGGCGCGTCCTCGGGGCCGGACCCGCCAAATGGTTGGGCGATCATTTGACTGCATGGAGTATCCCGTACCCGTCAGCAGTTTCGAACTGAGGTTCGTCGTACCGCAGCGCCCCCACGCGATCGAGCAGTGGGCGGAGGTGCGTCCGTTGGTCGACGGCCGGGGTGAGCCAGGCGGGAGCCGTTGTTGCCGAAGGGCAAGAAGCCTGGCCGGCCGCCGATATGGCCGACGTGGCAGTTGATCGCCGGCATACGGTGGCGAACCCGGACCCCGACCGGGACGCCGTGGCGGGATGTGCCCGAGCGGTACGGGCCGTGGGATCGGGTCTACGACCTGTTCCGGCGCCGCCAGCGCGACGGCACGTGGAAGCGAGTCTTCACCGAACCGCAGGCCCAGGCGGACGCGAAGGATCTTCAGAAGGAGCCGCCCGGCGGCGTTGAGGTCGAGCCGGACGACCACGGTCTCGGGCGCTCGCGGTGCCACAGCAGGGTCTGGGGCGCCCACGCAAGCGGCTCTCGCGGGGGTCGGCCGCCGACGTTCGACAAAGCCGACTACCGCGAGAGGCACGTGGTCGAATGCGGGATCAATCGCCTCAATCGCCACCGGGCCGTAGCCACGAGGTACGACAAACTCGCCGTCCGCTACGAAGCAACCGTGCTGGTCGCGGCCATCAATGAGTGGTTGTGACACCACGGCCGCACCAGCCTTCAGTTAACCCTTTGCCGAGGAGCCGATGGGCCAGCTATGTTCTCCCAGCCGTTGTTGATCCGGACCGGCGCTGTCGACGAGGAGGTGTGGAGCACATGCGCAGGAGTGCCCAGCAGTTGAGCCCGCGTACTGACCTTTGCCACCTCCTCACGACGGAGACACCTTGTCGCTCCGCATCACCCCACTGACCGACCCCGCTCACGGGGCACACAGCCGACGCCTTGCATGGCTGGCGTCCGACGCCGACTCCATCCCCGTCGGGACGGCCTTTCTGCGCCTGTTCGACGGCGGACAAGAGCACCTGGCCGAACTGACCCTCCACGTCCACCCCGTGGAGCGCCGCACGGGCGTCGGCTCCCGGCTCCTCGACACGGCCGTGGCCGCCGCCCGGGACAACGCCCGACGCTGCGTCATGGCGCAGGCCCAGGCCGGATCGCCCGGCGACCACTTCCTGCCGGCCCGCGGCTTCCGCAAGGTGCTCACCCTGAGGTTCGCCCGCTTGCCACTGGCCGACGTGGACGCCATCGCCCTCGCCGAGGTCATCGAGCGTCCGCATCCCGGCTACCGGCTGGCGTCCTGGCAGGGAACCGTCCCCGACGACCTCGCCCAGACCTTTGCCGCCTCACGCCGGGCCATGGACGACATGCCCATGGACGACACCGACCACGGCACCGTGGCCTGGGACGTGGACCGGGTCCGGGCTGCGGCGAAGGCCGTCGAAGAGCGCGGCGATCAGTTGCACACGGTCGTCGCCATCGACACCTGCGACGACTCGATCGCCGGATTCACCGAACTCGTCGTCCCCGGCAATGGCACGGGTGATGGCCAGCACTACGGCACCGGCGTCCTGCCCGAGCACCGCGGACACGGCCTCGGCCGATGGATGAAGGCCGAGTCGATCCGACGAGCCCGCGGGCGCTATCCAGACCTCGGCGGCCTCCTGACCGACACCGCCGACAGCAACACGCACATGAGACACATCAGCGACAGCCTCGGTTACGTGCCCACGCACACGACACTGCAGTACCAGCTCGACCTGTAGAGGCGAGCGGACGGGCCGGACCTGGGTATCACCTCGTCCGGCCCGTCGGCAATTTCACAACAGGCTCCAGCTGTCAGTAAACCCTGTCATCGGCCGTCATCGAATCTGATGGGATCGGCGCCGCCGCCGGGCCCCGGAAAGCCCGGGTTCATTGGACGCCGGCCCCGCCCGACGGCGGCGTGGTGCTGCGGCCCTGAGATGGAGCCGTCGGCACGGGTCGGGCAGTGGTGGGCGGTCGAGGGCTTAACCCATTCTGTGCTCGTCTCCTCGGTCGCCTCGCCGGAACTTCCCCCTTTTCCCGAGGGCGGCAAAACACCGTCGGCATGCAAGGGGGCTCGCCATAAGGCAGGCGGGCATCGGGAGCGCAATTAGCGATATACGGAACGGCGGAATACACGACACGCCATACGGTCAGCCGTCATGGATTCAGTCGTAAGGCCATGGCTTACCAAGTAAGTCAAGGCTTATCTTTAGGGAACTTTGACCGTATGGTGTGGCTCGAATCGAAGGAGCCCCCTGTTGTCGAAAATGAACGATCCCGCTTTGCGTGCGGTTGCATCGGAGCGGGATTATGTGTCCTCCTTGTATGAGTTGCTCACCGAGCGACTTTCCGAGGCGCGAGCACACCGAGCGAGTGTGCTGAAGACCCCGGCGGAAAGCGCCGGTGAGGCGTACGAGAGAGAAATCGCCGCCGAGCGTCTGGTCAAGGAAATCGGCCGGCTGGAGGGCGCCGAAAAGGGGCTGGTCTTCGGGCGCATCGACTGGACGGATGGCACGGCCCTGCGCATCGGGCGGATCGGACTGCACACGGAGGAGGATGACCTGCCTCTGCTCGTGGACTGGCGCGCGAACGCGGCGCGGCCCTTCTACGAGGCGACACCGGTCCACCCGATGGACCTGCGGCGGCGCCGGCACCTGCGCCTCGAGGAGCGCACGGTCATCTCGGTGAGCGACGAACTGCTGGACGGGACCGCCCCGACCGACGAGGACGTCGTGGGGGACGGCCCGTTGACCGAGGCTCTGTCGGCACGGCGTACGGGCAGGATGCACGCGGCCGTCGCGACGCTGCAGGCCGAGCAGGATGAGATCGTCCGCTCCGCCCACCGCGGGGTGACCGTGGTGCAGGGCGGCCCCGGCACCGGCAAGACGGTGGTCGCCCTGCACCGGGCGGCCTATGTCCTGTACGCGTTCCCGCGCGCCGCGGAGGAGGGTGTCCTGGTGGTGGGCCCGAACGCCCGGTTCCTCGACTACATCTCCCAGGTCCTTCCCTCGCTCGGAGAGAACGACGTCGTTCTGGCGACCTGCCGGGAACTGGCCGGACTGTCCACGGACACGGTGGACCCGTGCGATACGGCGCGTCTCAAGGGCAGCTCCGACCTCGCCGACGCCTTGGCCGGCCTGCTGCGCGTCCACCAAGCCCCCGCCGGTGACTTCACCGTGCGGGTCGGACAGGAACTGGTTCACCTGTCCGGCGAGGAAGTCACCACGGCCCGCGACGCCGCCGTGGCAGCCGCACCGGGACACAACCCCGCGCGCCAGGTGTTCAGGGAGCTCTTGGTCGACGCCGTCACCGACGCGATGCTACGAGACATGGGCGACGTCCTGGAGCAGATCGACGCCGATGCCGCCAGGATGACGGGCATGGACCTCGACCGGTTCACGGGAGCCGCCCAGCGCCGTGCCGAAGGTGCGGCCGACTCGGGTCCGGTCCACGAGCTGGACCTGGACGCCATCCGAGCCGATCTCCTCGACGACGCCGGCGTCGACCGAGCGGTCGAGGTGTTGTGGCCGCGGCTGGTACCCGGTGACCTCGTGAAGGCGCTCCTGACGAACGCCGGCGCTCTCGCCGAGCGCCTGCCCCGCCTGACCGCGCAGGAGCGGTCCCTTCTGCTGCGCGGTCCGGACGACCCGTGGACCGATGCCGATGTGCCGTTGCTGGACGAGGCGGCGAGCCTGGTCGACGGCCCCCCCGAGCGGACGTACGGGCACGTCGTCGTCGACGAGGCGCAGGAACTGACCGCCATGCAGTGGCGGATGATCGTCCGCCGCTGCCCGGCAAAGGCGATGACGCTGGTGGGTGACTTCGCCCAGGCAGGCCCGGTCGCGACAGCACGCGACTGGAAGGAAGCACTGAGCCCCCACGTCGGACCGCGGTTCAAACTGCACAACCTGACCGTCAGCTACCGCACCACGCAGGAGATCCTGGAGAGCGTCCGGGACCTGCTCACGCGGATCGCTCCGGACCAGAAGCCCACACGGTCACTGCGAAGCGGTGAGAGCCCTCGCACCGTGACCACACCTCCGGACGGGTTGGTCACCGCCGTCGTTCAGGAACTCCGCGCCCAGAGCACCGCGCACCCGGGCGAGCTTCTGGGAGTGATCTGCGCGGACACCAGGGTGAGCGAGCTGACGGCCCAGGGCATCGCTCACCACGCACGCATCGTGCCGGCGTCCGAAACACGCGGCCTGGAATTCGACGGGGTCGTCGTCATGAACCCCGAGGAAATCATCACGGCCCGCCCCGGTGGGGAAAGGGACTTGTACGTAGCCCTGACCCGGGCCACCAAGCGCCTCTGCACCATCACCGTCCAGCCCGCCTGACGACTCGGCGCCCTCGTCGCCGCCGCGGGCGCACCGGCGCGGTACAGACACCGGCCCGCGCGCACGGGGCTGCTCGCCGCCTCACCGCTCGTGGCCGCAACCGGCACCACACGGCCTGGTCCAAGCCGACGACGTTGGGCCAGAGAACGATGTCACCAGCCGCAAACGGCAGTGGCCTTGTGCCGGTGCCACCCGTGTGGGTGAGTCCTGGGCCGTACGGCTGCGGTGAGTGAGGCCCTGCGAGGACGCCGGGGAGCCGGGGAGGCCGAGCGGGCCGGTCGGGCCGGCTTTTACAGCAGGCCGTGGCGCATGGCCGTGGTCACCGCCGCCGTGCGGTCCGTGACCTTCAGCTTGCCGAAGATCCGCAGCAGGTGCGTTTTGACCGTGGACTCGGCCACGAACAGCCTGCGGCCGATCTCCGCGTTCGTCGCGCCCTCCGCCACCAGGCGCAGGACCGACACCTCACGCTCCGACAGGCGGGGCCGTTGCGGGCGGGTGCGCAGCCGGTCGACGAGGCGGCCTGCCACCGTCGGGGCGAGGACCGTCTCGCCGCGGACGGCCGCGCGGACGGCTCTGGCCAGTTCGGCTCGGGTCATGTCCTTGAGTAGGTAGCCGGCCGCGCCCGCCTCTACCGCGCGCAGGATGTCCCGGTCGTCCTCGTAGGTGGTCAGGACCACCACCGGCACCGGTAGTCCGGCTGCGCTGATGCGGGCGATCGAGTCGACGCCGTCGCCGCCAGGCATCCGCAGGTCCATCAGGATCAGGTCCAGGCCGGCGGCGCCCAGGTTCGCGGCGAGCGCCTCCGCCTGGGGGCCGTTGGACGCCTCCGCCACCACGTCCAGGTCCGGTTCGGCGCTGAGCATGCCGCGCAGGCCTTCGCGTACCACCGGGTGGTCGTCGGCGAGCAGGATGCGGATCATGTCTTACGGCTCCTCAGTCGAGCGGGAGGGTGACGGTGACCGTGGTGCCGGCGGCCGGCGCGCTGTCGACGGCCGCGGAGCCGCCCACCTCCCGGGCCCGGGCCCGCAGGCCCCGCAGGCCGTAGCCCAGCGGTACGGACCCCGGGTCGAAGCCGCGGCCCGTGTCCCGTACCGACACGGTGAGGGCCGAGGCCGTGTAGGCCAGGTCCAGGGTGGTGGGGGCGCCGGGGCCAGCGTGCCGGGCCGCGTTCGAGAGGGATTCCTGGCAGGTGCGCAGGGCCACGACTTCCAGGGCCGGGGCCAGCGGGCGGACGTCTCCCGTCACCGAGACGGCCGCCGGCGGGTCGTGCCGGGCCGCGAGGCGGCGTACGGCGTCCGGCAGCGAGCCGGCGTCGAGGTCGGCAGGTGCGCCGCCATTGACCAGGGCGCGGGCCTCCGCCAGGTTCTGCCGGGCGGTGACGGCCATCAGGTCCAGGTGGCGGCGAGCCTGCGCCGGGTCGGTGTCCAGCTCCGACTGCACGGCCTGGACCAGCATCAGGAGACTGGTGAAGCCCTGCGCGAGCGTGTCGTGGATCTCCCGGGACATGCGTTCCCTCTCAGTGTGGGCGCCGTGTTCGGCGGAGAGCCTGGCCACCTCCTCCCGGCTGGCGTCGAGTTCGGCGATCAGGGAAGCCCGGTTGTGGCTCTGCTCGATGATGCGGATGATCCAGGCACCGAAGAAGGCGGAGAAGGCGAAGGTGACGACGGAGTCGAGGACGCCCGCGAACACATCGTTCCCGGGCGGCCGCCACAGCAGTGCCCAGCCGGCCACGGGCAGCAGGGCCACCAACCCCACAGCGGCCACCGCCCGGCGCAGTGGCAGCAGCATGAAGCAGGGCGGGGCGAGCGCAAAGGTGATCACGCGGGCCTCGCCAGCCAGGGCGGCGGCCGGCACGAACAGTGCCAGGTTCCCCGCCAGGTAGCGCACCGACTGTCCGTACCGGGGGCCGAGTTCCAGCAGGAGCAGCGGGCGCCCGGCCCACACGTACCACGGGACGAGCAGCGCGAGCAGGGTCACGGCGGCCAGCCGGTAGGCGAGCGGCGGAAAGCCGACGCCCAGGACGAAGACCGCGGTGACGGCCCACACCAGCCCGAAGTAGAAGTCCCACGGCCCGAAGGCGCGGTCCCAGACGTGGGACTCGCGCGCTCCGGGGTACCGGGCGGGACCGTTCAGCCATCGCGGCGGTTCTTCCACTTGAAAGACACCAGACACAGGAGCAGACCCCCCACAACCCAGGCGCCCAGGACCAGGGCGACCTTTCCATACTCCCAGCCGCCGGACTGTTCGAGAACGGCTGCCGACTCCGGCAGGAACACCCCGCGCAGCCCCTGGCACATCCACTTGAGCGGGAACAGCGCGCCGATGTTCAACAGCCAGTCCGGGATCTGGTGGACCGGGATGAAGACCCCGGAGATGAACTGAAGGATCAGGAACGGCAGGACCACGACCGAGCTGGCGCTCTTGCCGGACTTGGGCAGGCTGCTGATGGCGATGCCGAGCAAGGCGCAGCCGGCCAGCCCGAGGGTGAAGATCCAGGTGAAAGTCAGCCACTTCGCGGCGGACGCCGGCAGATCGAGGTCGAACAGGGTGGAGCCGACCAGCAGCAGGATCGCAGTCTCGGCGAGTCCGGTGACCAGCACCAGCCAGACCTTGCCGAGGAAGTACGCGGTCGGCGGCATCGGTGTGCCGCGCAGCCGGCGCAGCACCTTCTCGTCGCGCTCGACGGCGATCGAGATGCCGAGGGACTGGAAGCTGGTGGACATGACGCCGGCCGCGATCATGCCGGCCGCGTACATCTGCGAAGGGGTGGCCCCGGCGTTCTCCGTGCCGTCGCGGAAGATCGAGGCGAAGAGCGCGAGGAGGACGATGGGGAAGGCAAAGGTGAAGATCACCGCGTCGCGCTGGCGGGAGAACTGTCTGATCTCCAGCGTGCCCCGCCTCAGGCCCAGCGACCAGGCGCCGGGCAGGGATGTGGGGCGGCCGCCGCGCCCGCTCGTACCGGTCACCGTGCTCATCGGGATCCCTCCTGCCGTGTCGGGTTGGGGTCGAGCTGGCCCGTGAGGCGCAGGTACACGTCCTCCAGGGTGGGGCGGGTGATCCTCAGATCCGTGATCTCGCCGTCGAAGCGGGCCGCCAGTTCGGCGACCGTACGGGTGGGAGTGTCGGTGCGGATGCTGCGCGGGCCGCCGTCGCGGTCGGTCCAGGAGACGGTGGCCCGGTCCCCAGACGGGCACGCAGGTCGGCCGGTTCGCCCTCAGCGACGACCTTGCCGCGGGCGACGACCGCGAGCCGGTCGACGAGCGCCTCGGCCTCCTCCAGGTAGTGGGTGGTGAGCACAATGGTGGTACCGGCGTCGGACAGCAGCCGGATCAGGTCCCAGAACTGGCGCCGGGCCGCCGGATCGAAGCCGGTGGTCGGCTCGTCCAGGAGCAGCAGCTCCGGGTCGCCGATGACGCCGAGCGCGACGTCGAGGCGGCGCCGCTGGCCGCCGGAGAGACTCTTCACCCGATGGCCTTGCTCGGCCTCCAGGCCGACGAGGGCGATGACGTCGGCCGGATCGCGGGGCGACGGGTAGTAGTGGGCGAAGTGCTCGACCGTCTCCCGCACGGTCAGTTCGGCTGGCGCCGACTCGTCCTGCCAGACGATGCCGACGCGCGAGCGCCAGGCCCGGCCGCCGGTGGCGGGGTCCGCGCCGAGGACGGACACCTCGCCGCCGTCCCGCTCCCGGTGCCCCTGCAGTATTTCCACGGTCGTGCTCTTGCCGGCGCCGTTGGGCCCGAGGAGGCCGAAGACCTCGCCCGGCCGGATCGTCAGGTCCAGTCCGTCCACCGCGGCGACATCGCCGTACTGCTTGCGAAGCCCACGCACTTCCACCGCGTTTCGCGTCATGGCCAAATCGTCTGTCTGAAGCAAGTCCACCGGTCCCCCCATGCGTACCTCCTCCTGTCCATCGAACGATGGACAGCCGACCGCCGCGTACGACACAAGGGCTGGCGCTTGGGCGTGCAGACTTGATCTCCACCAGCCGTGCCTACTGCCGATTTTGACGGCCCATCGAAAGAGCTGTCGCCCGGATCAAAACCTGGCGAATCGTCCGCAAGGCCCGGACCAGCCCCAACAACCTCACGTCAATCGCCAGAGCCATCCTGCCTCTGGAGACTCACCGCTGAAAACGCGGTGGCGGAGCAGGGTGAAGCCTGCTCGTCCGTGCATCTGGCGGGCGAGCCGCTTGGTCTTGGTGTTGATTCCCTCGGTGGGGCCGTTGCTGCAGGGGAGTGTGACCGCGGCGATCACAGCGTCGCGGTCTCGCTCGAGGCCGCGGGTGAAGGCGTGCAGGTGTGGCAGGTCGGCTGCGCGGACCTGGGTGATCCAGCGATCGAGTGCGTCGGCGTTCTCGGGCTGAGGCTTCAGAAGCTGCGTGAAGGTCCGGACCGCGGGGGCGTGGATGCGCGTCTCCAGCAGCGAGCTGCCGACGAGGGGAACAGGCTCGACCCCGGCCCGGTCGCCTTCGGGGCGGTCTAGAAATCGGCCGGCCCCTGCAACTGTGCCATCAAGGCGGTGAGCCGTTCGGCGATCTCGGGTTCGTCGCGGTGCTCGCAGGGGCCTTCGTTCCTCGCTTCATTCACCTGAGTCCCCTTCCCCCTGTCGTTGCTGTTTCCGCTTCCTTCCCCGGACCACGGCGCCTCGCAGCGAGCCGCCCCCCGACCGGCCGTGAGGCCGGGCAGAGGGCGGCGAAAAGCCAGACGGTGGCTCCCGGTAGGGCGGGGTCGGCCGTCAGTCCCTGGCGATGGCCATGCCGAGGAAGATCCCCACCAGCAGCGAGACGCTGCCGGTGACCATCACGGACCACGTGCCCGCGTGCGTCGCAGTGAACGTCGAGGTCATTCCCGCCTGCGTCGCCGCCTGCGTGG
Source organism: Streptomyces sp. NPDC060028 (assembly GCF_042736725.1). Taxonomy (NCBI): domain Bacteria; kingdom Bacillati; phylum Actinomycetota; class Actinomycetes; order Kitasatosporales; family Streptomycetaceae; genus Streptomyces; species Streptomyces sp. NPDC060028. The sequence continues at coordinate 58,280 of NZ_JBHWVJ010000032.1, forward strand.
CCTGCGCCCCGGCCGTGGTCGCCTCCTGGACGGCCAGAGCCGTCTCCAGCTCCTGAACCTTGCTCTCCAGCTCAGACTGCTCCATCGTGCGGTTCCTCTCTCACGGTGTGCCGAGATGCTCCCGGCATATCACCGCCCATGGCTTCCCCGTCACTCGGCCAAGGCCGCGCCGACTGCCTGCGGTGCACTCGTTTGCCGACGACGGGCACCCTGCCGGGGGCCGGCGATCGCGCGGTGGGCTGGGGCTGGGGTGTCGTCGTCGGCGCTTCACCACAAATGCCCCGTGTCGAGCGCACTGATCGCAGGGCGGGGGTGGTGGTTTTGACTTGTTGTCGGCCAGAGGTCGACGGTAACTGGCCTGTGGGGCCTATGTACGGGCATCTGAGCCGTCCATGACAGGTAGTGGTTTTCGGGTCTCGGGGTCTGCCTCGAGGCGAGGTGTCGGGCCAGTGCTCTTGGAGGCTTTCGGGTTGAATTGCCCCCGGCTGTCGCCGTGGATTCCCCGAGCAAGGATGGGCGCATGCGATACGCAGGAACGACGATCATGGTGGACGACGTCAACGCGGCGGTGAAGTTCTATAAGGAGGCGTTCGGGCTCAGCGAAGCCTTCGCGGATCCCGATGGCACGTTCACTGTGCTGGGTAACGGCTCTGAGGGCTCCCTGGAGACGGGTGTGCTGCTGGCGGTCGAGCACTGGAGCAAGATCGAAGACTTCACTTCTCCGGCCCCGGCAGGCGGCTTCCGTATCGGCTTGGAGGTCGATGACGCGGAAGCGGCATACCGCAAGGCTGTCAAGGCGGGCGCGACCAGCGCGAAGGAGCCGCTCGTCAGGCCCTGGGGCCAGAAGGTGGCCATCGTGTTCGATCCGAATGGCGTCATCTTCGAACTGGCGGAGCCGACCGAGTACAAGTAGGCGACCGACGCCGGTGGGCGAGGGCTCTCGTCGTTCAGGCGGCCTGCATGAGGGCTGGCGGGGCGAGAGCCGGCCGGGTGCGGGCCTTCTTTTTCTCCCAGCGGAGCCTGACGACGAATCCGGTGGAAGTTCTGTGCGAGCGACTCCGTCCGGATGTGGAGCTCACTGTGGAGAGCCGGTCAGCGACGCGGCCGCGCACCGTCTCCTCGTGGCCGATCGGAGCGGCCGCCCAGTCCAAAACGTCCAGTGAGGAACAACTTCGGCTGGTTTCCCTTTACCCGGAGCACGAACTCGACTCCACGGCAATGCAGTTCAACCGCAGGCTTGCGCCGTGTGTACAGAGCGTCGGTCAGGGCGAGCATCGGCATGCAGGCCGGTAGGCCGAGGGCGAACTGACCAGAGGCACTTTGCGTTCTCCTGACCATCCGTCTGGCAGCCCGCTTCACGAAAGCGAGAGGTGAGGCGGTACACGGTGTGAAGTGCGTCACGATGAAGGGAATTGTGTACGGGTTGTGTCCGTCTTGGTCTGATCTCAGGTTCAAACCGTGCAGGTCACGCACTAGTTTTGCTGACCTCGCATCAAGATCGCTTGATGCTCATGGAAAGACCGAGGAAGTATGGCTACTCGTTTGGCCACGGCATTCCGCCGGGGAAGACGGACCTCGCATTGGATAGCGGGAGGGACGGCACTCGTCTTCGCCGCCACTCTGCTGCAGGGTACTGACAAAGCAGTTGCGACATCCGCCCCGAGCTCCGCGAACACGTCAGGCGGAGTGACCGAAGAGGTCAATATCGCGCGCGCCCGCGTGGCCGCACGGACCGCCGGGCACCGCGTCGAGGCCGTCTCTGAGCGGTCCGAGACCGCCACCACCTGGGTGAACCCGAACGGCACGCTCACCACCGAAGTTGCCGCCGGACCGATCCGCTTCTACGACCAGCAGGCGCACAGCTGGCGCAGCGTCGATGTGACCCTGGGCCGAGGCGCGGACGGTTCCGTGGCGTCCAAGGCTCATCCGCACGGTCTGAAACTCGGCGGGGGCACCGCCGCGCGTACGGCGAGGTCCGGGCCGGCGGCCGCTCCTGCGGCGGGTGGTTCCGATACCACTGATCTGGTCACCCTGGGCGAGGGCGAGCAGCAGATCACGCTCAAGTGGAAGGGCATCCTTCCGGCTCCAAAACTCGACGGAGCCCGTGCCGAGTACACGAACGCTGTGCCTGGTGGCGATGTCGTGATCGAGGCGACTCGTGGCGGATTCGAGCAGTTCGTCGAGCTGAAGCAGCGTCCGGCGAGCGAGGGCTACGCGTACACGCTGCCGCTGACGGCCAAGGCTCTGAAGGTGGAGCAGCAGGTTGACGGCAGCGTGCAGTTCACCGACCGCAAGAGCCGCAAGACCGCGGTCATGCCGGCGCCGGTGATGTGGGACGCCACGGTCGACCCGGTCTCCGGTGAGCACACTCGCAGGGTGCCGGTCGCCATGAAGGTGGTCCAGGGGAAGGGCACGGTCGACCTGGTCGTCACCCCCGACGCGAAGTTCCTCGCGGACCCGGCCACGAAGTACCCCGTGACCATCGACCCCTCCACCTCGGCCCTGGCGAGCGTCTTCGACACGTACGTCCAGCAGGGCGAGACCGTCGACTGGTCGAACGACACCGAACTCGACTTCGGCAACCCTGGCACCAAGAACGCGGACGGCACGTTCCGCACCGCGCGTTCCTTCATTACGTGGAACACGGCCCCCATCGCGGATGCGCTGGTCTCCAGTGCGAGCCTGAGCCTGTGGGACTTCCACTCCGGCAACGTCGACTGCACGGCGCAGCCGTGGGAGGTCTGGGGCGCCGACACCCCGACCACCGCGTCGCGCTGGACGAACCAGCCGGCCATGGGCACCAAGTACGCCACCTCCACCGAGACCCGTGGCAATCCCGGCTGCAGCGCGGCGCCGGATGGCTGGATCAACACCGACGTGACCACCCTCGTGCAGACGTGGGCGTCCCAGAAGTCGGCCCTGTCCAGTATGGGTCTGAGGGCTTCCTCGGAGTCGGTCGTCGGGCAGTGGAAGCGCGTGAACTCGGCTAACGCCACTGCCAATCCGCCCAAGCTGACCGTGAACTACAACTACCGTCCGCAGACCGGCACCAAGCAGGAGGCCGGCCCTCCGTTCATCCAGGACAAGACCCCTGCCTGGCGCGTCGACACCACGACGCCGACGTTGCGCGACACTTTCGCCGACCAGGACGGTGACCGCGTCGACGGCACCTTCCAGATCTTCGATGCGGCCACGAACGCTCAGGTCGGGAACACTCTGGTGTCGCCGTTCGTGCCTGCCGGCACCCCTGCCTCGGTCGTCGTACCGGCGGGCGTGCTCCAGCACGGGCACACCTATCGGTTCCGCACCTCTCCCTACGACGGGACGAACTACAGCACCGGCTGGTCCGCCTGGTCCAACTGGTCCACCTTCACTGTCAGCCCGCTGCCCGACGCCCCGACCGACATACAGGCCGGTGGCCAGCAGACCCTGACGCCCATCCTGTCCGCGATCGTCACGACCCCGGCACAGGGTCGGGTGAGCGCCGAGTTCTCGCTGAAGGACGCGGCCGGAAATGCGATCCCCAACCTGCCCCTGCCTCCCGTCTGGGTGGAGAGCGGCAGCCGGGCTGCCCTGCAGATCTCGGAGGGCAAACTGACGGACGGCGCCGTCTACCGCTGGTCCGTTCGCGCCTGTGACGGCGTCGGATGCTCTCCGTGGTCGGCCGAACAGAACCTGACGGTTCGCCTCCAGCCGCTGCCCCCCATGCCCACCACCCAGTCCTTGGTGATCACCGGCGCTGCACTCACGGGTGTGTCGGCCGCCACCGACTGTGATGTGCCCAACTGCGTGACAGCGGCGAACGGCCTGCTCCAGATCGGTACGGCCGACGGCCACATGTGGGCCACCCACCTGAAGGCAGACCTCGCCGCCCTGCCGAAGGGCGCGCGCGTCACCTCCGCCAAGCTGTCGCTGAACAGGTCCGACTGCACCACGCAATGCGTGGCGCAGAAGCCGGACGTGTACGAGTTGTCCACCCCGTGGACCTCGGCGCAGAGCGGGAAGGACCTCCTCACGGCCGCGGGCAACGAGAAGTACACCTCTGACACCGCGCTGGCCGATATCGATTTCGGCGCGCTGGTGCAGTCCTGGACTGATCGCGGCGGTAACGAGGGCGTGGTTCTCACCGTCCCCGCCGCGGCGGCCGGAGCGGCGTACCTCTCGGGTGCGGCGGCGGACGTCGCCCAGCGTCCCAAGCTGACCATCGAGTACCTGCCGCCGACCGCCCCGGGCGCGGTCGGCGACCTCGTCCCCACCGCGGGCGACACCGGCCTGCTGGCCGCGTGGAACGCCCCACTCGACGTCGGTGTGATCGGTGACATCACGTACGAGGCGAAGGCGGAGAAGAGCGACGGCACGGTGGTCGGCACCTGGAAGGGCGCAGCGCAGCGTGCCGTCTTCTCCGGGCTGGACAACGCCCTCTCGTACCGGGTCGCGGTGACGGCGATGAATGGCGTCGGCAGTGGCCCCGTGACACGGTCCGCCCTGGTTCAAGGCACCTCTCTGGCGGGGGGAGCCACGCGCTACCAGGACTACGTCCAGGCCTACCTGAGCGCCCGCAACAAGGTCGTCACGGGGGTCAGTCCCACCACCGCCGACGCGGCGGCCGAGTCCCCGTACGGAGCGGTCTTCGGCGGGGTCCTCGATGTGCAGGAGGCTGCTCTCGTAGGGGGCCGTGAGGCCCTGGGAACCCAGGGCCAGTCGTATGTCGGCGCCTCTTCGGCTCTGACGGACGCGACCGTTGCCAATGACGCGACCGGGCATGTGCTCGTACGGACCACGGTCATCCAGACGGTAACCCTACGAATCGATGGCATAGACCAGGTGTCGGAGGACCGAAGGTCCAAGCGGTTCGTGTTCAACGTCGCCGGCGGCACCGCGAAGCTGGAGAGCGAGTCCGACGACAGCGAAGCGGGGCAGACCCTTTCCTCCACGGTCGCGGCGGGAACTCAGGTCGCCGCCGTAGTGGCCGACAACGCGAGCGTTCCGGGCGGTGCCTCGAACACCCTCGCGCTCGGCGAGGACGGCTTCCCCGTGGCGGCGGCCCCCGTGGCCGGCGCTGTCACCGCCTCGTCCGTCAACGGGTCGGGCACCGGGAGCTGGGCCTACAACAACACCGACGTCCCGAGGGAGTACGGCTCCAACGACTGCACCAATTTCGTGTCGAAGGCCCTCTACTACGGTGGGGGCATGAAGATGCGTACCGGTCTCTGGTGGTCCTCCAGCGTCTGGTGGAGGAACACCGCGTGGTACTCGTACAAGAAGAACAGCAACACGTGGTCCGGAGCCAACAATCTGTTCACGCATCTGTTCAACTACCGCCAGCCGGGCTACGTGAACCGGACCTACAACCTCCGTCCTGGAGACATCCTGTTCTTCAAGTGGAAGCAGGACAGTGTGTACAACCATGCGGCGGTCGTGACGGGCGTCAATCAAGGCGTCGTCCGCATCGCCCAGCACGGGTATGCAGCTCACAGCACGCTGTCCGAGGTCATGGCCAGGAACAGGACGGGTAACAATCCCATCGTGGAAGTCGCCGCCCTTCGGCCGGTCTCCCGGTGAAGCCGAGACCGGCGCTCGTGGCCGCCCTCGTCTGCGCCCTGGCTCTCGGCGCGCTGACCGCGTGCTCGGCGGGCGACACCTACGATGTCGGTGACGCTCGCTACGCCACGGACTACGGAAACCACGAACCGCTTGCCGTCGTGGGGTATCCGTCCGTTGGATCGTTGGGGATCACCCAGCAGGTGGTGTGGCGGATCGCCGACGGGAAGGCCGATGAGTTGGCATCTCTGGCAGCCGAGAAAGGGGACAAGGATGTTTCCGAAAAGACTGCCGGGAACTGGATCACCGCGTTCGGTTTGGGAGCCCGGGGGAAAGTCACCGCAGAGTTCTACGACGAAGGCTCCGTCCGGCAGGAAGTCGTGCTCTACTTCCACGACACCGGCCAGATCAAGCAGATCCAGGTCCGGGGTACAGGCAGCGACGGCAAGGACAGCTGGCGCGTGACCCTGGCCGAGCCGGACCCGAAGGAAGCCACCACCGTCCTCCCATGGGTACCGAAGACGCCGGGCCAGCTCGGTTCGAAGACACCACACTGACCTGACCCGGTCGCGACATGTCAAAGGGCGTTACCCACATGGGAAACCATGTGGGTAACGCCTTCGCGTCGCACGGACCAAAGCCCCCGCCCACCGCCCATCACCCACTACCGAGGACAGGACGGTCGGACGGGAGCTGCCGCTTTCCATCGTGGGCCGTTTCAAGATCGGCCCGGCAGTCCGAGGATGCTGAACGGCTGGCCAGCGGGTGGCTTCGGTGATGCCGGTGCGGTCGGCAAGGCGGTGTGCGCCGATGGCGCCGTAGAGAGGCCATGACGCGCGGGCCGGAGCCGGTGCGCACCCGGGAGTCATCCTCGCGGTAGAACGTGTCCCGGACGAAGTACCGGGGCCTCGATGCCCCATTGACCCGAGCACAGCCGTGCGAGCCCACCGGCGTCGGCCCGCTCGGCGGACACGCGCTGGTCACACCCAGAACCGCGACGGCGCTCACCGGCGTGCCCCACAGGTCCCTGGCTGGGGACTTCGGCGGTTCTGACCGCACTTCCGTGAAGGCCGGCCGGCGCCAGCCTTCAGCGCCCTCGGCGACAGATTCCCGCGCTGCTCAGTCGGTTGCGTGCTCGTACGGAAGTTTCCACACCGGCGACTCCTACATCGTCCTGAACACCTACAGGCCAAAGCCTGATTCAGACGCCCTGGTAAACGATGTTCATTTCTTGCTTGGGTCGTTTCCCGCCCAGGCCGGGGCGGGCACTGCGGCCTACAAGATGGTGAAACTGGATGACTACCTGGCAGGGCGTCCGTGGATCAGGTCTTCGGTTCAGCGGTGGTCGACTTCGACAAGAGCGACAGCGCCCCCGAGGAGAGAAGGCCCGCTGAGCCATCACGGGACCAGAGTGCCCCACCAGGGACCTCTCAGAGCCCGTGCCGAGTCGCCGTTGACGAGCGGCGAGCCAGGTGACAAGTAACCGGCAGACCTGGACCGGCCGCTGGTGCCTGGTAACGGCGAAGGGTTCCCAGCCGCGCTGGTGATCAGCTCGACCATGTCGCGGCCGAGCCGGTCGAGCATGGTGACGGTGAGGGTGTCGGCCGGGCGCAGGTCGCCGAGGGCGGCGTTGTAGCGGGCCGGAACTTCTCCCGGGTGCCGATCTGCTCGACGTAGATGCGGGCGCACTCGGCTTCCTTGAGGGCGCGGACCTGGCCGGCGAGGTCCCGGCCCTTGCTGCAGACGCGGGCGTAGCTGATCCGGTCGGATGACTCCGCGCCCGGACGGCTCCGAGCGCCCTTGGGCTGGCGGACAGGACGGCCCGTCCGAAGGCGCTGGGTCAACGCGCGATCGATGGCCGCTCGGCGTCGCGGGTCGTACAGCGCCAGGTAGATCGCCTCGTGGGAGACCTGCATGGCCATATCGCCCGGGAATTGACGCCGCAGCCCTCCGGATACCTGTTCAGGCGGAGCTTCTCCTCGACGATGGCTCTCAGCGCCGGCAGCTGGGCAAGCTTGGTCGCCTTCGGACGCCGCGCTCGCTGGTATGCCTCAACTTCCGCGGGAGCCGCGCGGTAACTTTCCGGCCGCCGTTGCGGGCGATCTCCCGGGAGACCGTCGACGCCGCCCGGCCGAGGCGCGTCGCCATCTGACGAGCGGAGTCACCGACGGCGAGACCGCGGGACATCTCCTTTCGGTCGGCAGGCGTCAGGTGACCCGGACCGCCTCTGCGGAGCAGGCGGGAACTCCGCCTGTCTGGGCGAGGAAAGCACGGATCCGGTGCATCGGGACACTCAGGGCCCGGCCCATCGAGTTGAACGACTCGCCGTCCCTCCAACGTCGCCAGATCTCGTCCTGCTGGACCGCTGAGAACCCGTAATCACGCACCTGTGCCTCCACGACGACATGATCATCCATGCGGTGGTGCATCGATCCATTGAGGTCGCCACCGATTCCGGGACGCACCGCCGGCCGCCGCCCGGTCCCGCTCCACCACTAGCCCGGCCGCCGCCCCGGGCTCGGCGGGCGCGGCCCCGGCCGAGCCGGCCGTGCCCGCGGACCGTCAGCCGGCGGCGCCTGCGCGGAAGTCGGGCCGCGGCAGGTAGCTGTTCCGGCCACCTGGCGTCGGGTGCCCGCTCGCGGGCCGCGACGATCAACGGGGGAGGAGGGCGCGTACGGTCTTGCCGCCCTCGGGCAGGGGCGTGATGACGGTGGCGCGGGCGAGGTCGTTGACCATGTGCCAGCCGAATCCGCCGGTCCCGTCGACGAGGTCGGGGGTCCGCATCCGCGGCAGGTCGGAGCTGGGGTCCTCGACGGCGACCTCGATGACGCCCGGGTGGGCGGCCAGGCGGAGCGTGTAGGAGCCGCCGCCGTGACGCAGGGCGTTGGTGACCAGCTCGGAGACGACCAGGATCACGCTGTCCGCGTGCTCCGGGTCGATCGCCGTCGGCCCGAGGGATTCAAGGAAGGACCGGGCGCTCTGGCGTGCCCCGGCTACGGCGGTCAGGGTGCGGAGGGCTGTGCGCTCGCTGCTCATCGTGGTCATCGCGCGCTCCGGGTCCGTTGCTGGTGTCGGGCCTTGCCTGCCCAGTCGTTGTCCCCGCGCCCGTAGCGGTTGAACCCGATCGCACCCGATTACCTCAGAGTCGGGCACCTGAAAATCTGTGATGGCTGGAGTAGACATTGGGCGGTGGTGTGGTTATGGTTTCTCTCGTAGCCCAGAGAGACCGCAGGGCTTGGCAGAGACGAACTGCCGGGCAGCAGTGCATGCAGTACTTGTAGTTGCAGTGCGTAGGACGGGGCGGTGGTGGAGTGTCGAAGCCAGAGTGGTTGCAGGACGGCGACGGGGCTGACGACCGGACCGGGTGGCCCGCAGTGATCAGGGGCCGCCGTGAGCAGTACCGCAGTTAACGCAGTGGCAGTACCCGTAGTTCGCAGTACCCAGCAGTGAAGTCAGTAAGTGGTACCTCGGTGAACGCGTCGAAGTGTGGGCGCGTACACCGGGAAGTTCGGCAGTGGGGTTCTAAGCCAGAGCAGACGCAGGATGGGCGACGGGGCTGGCTGCCGGAAGCGTGACGCTGGGTCAGGTCACGCAGCAGTTCGCATCACCAGCAGTACACGCAGTTGAGCAGTACCAGCAGTACGCAGTCCCCCGCAGGTAAGTAGTTGCTCACCAGAGGGAAGAACGGAGGAGCTCAGCGCCATCAGGATCGCCCGGACGCCACGCGAGTCCGGGTACCGCAGGACATCGTTAGTGAGGTGGTCTCCGGTCAAGCAACCGCGATCCCCGCGCCTTTGGCAGCGGTCAGGCCAGGCACGCGGAAACAGAAGGCCGGCGCAGTACCAGGGCCGGCAGATGGTGTAGCAGTTCCTTCGGGGCCCTGGTGCCATAGGCACCAGGGCCCCTCCGTACGTTCCAGAAAGAGGTGCGATGACCGCAGACGACTCCTTCGGCCGTCTCGACGATGACGATTACCCGGCCTACACGATGGGCCGGGCCGCCGAGATGCTCGGCACCACCCACGGTTTCCTCCGCGCCATCGGCGAGGCGCACCTGATCACCCCGCTCCGCTCGGCGGGTGGTCACCGGCGCTACTCCCGCTACCAGCTGCGGATCGCCGCCCGCGCCCGTGAACTCGTCGACCAGGGCACCCCGATCGAGGCCGCCTGCCGCATCGTCATCCTCGAGGACCAGCTGCAGGAAGCCCAGCGCATCAACGCCGGATACCGCCATGCCGCTGCTTCGGCGCATTGGACCAGACCGTCCGGGGGGCGAGTGGCCTAGAGTCGCGCCTGTGAACATACCCGTGGCGGTCCGTGGGGCTCTGCTCGTCTGCGCCAGCGTGAACCTCTTCTTCGCGATGAAGGCGCTGTACCGCATGCGCCGAGCTGGTCCGGGCCACCGAACCGGCCCCGGTCTCGATGCCCTCGACCATGCGCTCGGTACGGTGCTGATCGGCACTCTCGCCGCAGGCGGCGACCACCCGGCCATCGTCTTCGCCGCTCTGACCCTGCTCGGCCCGGTGATTCTCTGGAAGGCTGTCCGCGACGCCCGTGCCCGCCGCGAGGCGAAGGGCCGCACCCCCGCCGAGGCCGGCTGAACCCGGCTAGCCATGCATCAACGGCAGCGCAGCCAGCCGGGGACAAAAGCGCTGGCTACGGAGCCAGGTGACCCGTGGTGCGGCTCAGCCGTTGGCACCGCGCTGCCTGACGCTCGCGTACGGGCGGCTGGCCGGCGATCGGGAGCCCGCACTCGAGCTGCTGCTTCCGCAACTGGGCGAGCCCTACGGCCAGGACAACCCCGCAACCCTGCCGGGGTAGCTGGGTCCAGCGGGCGCCCCGTACGTTGCGCGGCTGCGCGAACTCCTCCCCGTGCACAAGGAGGGCTGGCTTCCGCTCCGTGTCGGTGAGGCACTTTGGCGGATCACCGGACAAGCCGACGAGGTCGTCCCTGTCCTTGTACGGGCGATCGCGCCGTTCGCCGAGCGGGGCGGTGCCTACCGGGCGGTCATTGAGACGGTGAAGCTGCTGGCCGAGATCGGCGCGGACGCCGCCCCGGCGGAGCGCGCCCTGAGAGCGTTTCTGGACACCGACGAGAGGCCCGTCAGGCACGGGACCTGGGGTTCTGTCCCGGAGGACGACGAACTCTGCGATGCCGCGCGCGCCGCACTACTTGCCGTCTCCGCACCCGGCAGCGCTACTGGAGGCCGAGCCGCGGTTGTTGCGACAACTGTCGTCGGTCAGTGAAACTGAACAGTCGTCACCTTATCGCTGGGCATTGAACCTGCGTAGTAGTCACGTTCCTGACCTGGGGGTTGTGCAGGTTGGTTGAGCACTGCGCAGTTTCAGTGATCCTCGGCATGACAGGTCGTTGTGCGTTCCCAGTGAACTCAGTCCTCGTCTCACCCGATCCAGTCGCCCAGTTGCGAAAGACAAGCCGCAGGTGCGCGATGAAACATGTCATGGGCCTGATGAACTGCACTGGTTCGGCGGTGGGCAGCCCGGTAGTGTGGCCGCAGTGGATGTTCCTACGGAACAGGACTCGCCCGGGGTCGGTACGCGCGGCCACGATGGTGTTCTGTAGGGTCGGCTGCCTTACTGATCACGGGGGTAGTCGATGTTCCTTTCCACAGTGCGCGGTGCGGCGGTACTGCTCGGCATAGCGGCATTCGCCGTCTCCTGCGACGCGAACCCGGCCTCCGCGCCGGCCGCCGACGTGTCCGCCTCGTCTGCGGCGTCGCCGTCGTCTCAGGGAGCCACGAGCAAGACGCCCACTGCTCCCGGTAACGGGCCCGCCCCCAGCGCGCTGCCCACGGAGAAGGTCCGAGACGCCTTCGCCGGGCTCCAGGCCACGCTGAACGACTCGTGCACGCCGGGCAACTGTGCCTACTTTCTCGGGCGGGTCTACGACGAGCTCCATCGCATGGACCGCGCGATGAAGGCGGACCCGAAGGGGCCCGGACACTTCCCCGAGCCGATCTCTCTCATCGCGAAGCTCGACACGGAACTCGATGGCGACCACGCCTTCGACAACCTGAAGAAGCACCAGCCCCTGTTGATCGACACCCGGGATAAGATCAACCTCTGGATGCAGGGCCACCCTGACGACTACCGCTGACCGGGCGTGAATAGGGCCGCTCCTACTCTGGCCAGGACCCCAAGCTGAGGTGCCGCCGGTCTTCGCCCACCAGCGCCGGCCCACCCCAGCCTTCCGGTACCCCCAGTCCGCTCGCCCGCACGGCTGGGTTCACTGAGACGGAAGGTCAACCGACTGGGTTCACTGAGTAGACGCCTCCATTTGATGAGAGCGGTCATCACCGGTCTCACTGAAGATTGACGACCGGCCTGTTCGTCTCATCGAAGTTTCACCAGGCGGCCTCAGCGAGCCGGGCTTGGCCGATGACGGCAACGTGCGACCAACGGGTCCGGGTGGCCCGGGGCAGCTCCGGTGCACGTGGTCGCCAGGCTCGCGCCATGCCTAACGATCTCGGTTTCACTTGCTCATGCTGCGGGGACCACCACGCAGAGCTACCCATGAGCTACTCGACCATGGGCCCCGATGTCTGGGATCCAGCTTCGAGAGCGATCCGGTCAGCATGCTGTCGTCCGACCAGTGCGTGATCAAGGGCCAGCACTTCTTCGTCAGGGGGCTGATCGAGATACCTGTGAGCGGCAGCGAGGACGTCTTCTCGTGGGGCGTTTGGGTCTCTCTGAGTAGGGACAACTTCTCCCGCGCCCTTGAGATGTGGAACACGGAGAGCCGCGAGGCGGAGGAGCCGTACTTCGGCTGGCTCAGCACCGAGCTCGCGCTCTACTCCGAGAGCACCATCAATCTGAAGACCCACGCCCACACGCGGCCGGTCGGCAAGAGGCCTTCATCGAGCTGGAGCCCACCGACCACCCGCTCGCCGTCGAACAGCGCACCGGGATCACGCAGGACCGCGTGCGTGAGTTCGCCATGGCTGTGCTGCATCCGGCCTGAGTCACCGCAGGTCAAGGCCTGGCGAGGGCGCGCGGCGGCGGAGGCATTCTGACGGTCTCCTCCGGGACGAAGACGTCGTAGAGCTTGTAGCCGTAGACGTCCATGAACTTGTCGTGCAGCAGGTGGGCCTCGACCCATTTGACGATCGGGTCGGCCTCCTTGGGCCAGTAGCCCACCAATATGTCGCGGCGCGTGACCTCTTTGGCCAGCCAACCAACATGTCCGGACCGTATGGCTCTCCGGACCCACTCCGCGTTGGCCAGAAGCCCGGTAAGGGTGACGATCTAGGGGTGAAAGCGGATGCCGAGGGTCGTGGATGGCGGGGCTGGCTGGCCACGAACGTCACGTGGATGGAGCTGTGCCTCGGCGATCCGCAGCGGCCTGCCGTATGCACGGCTCCCTGGATCTCCTGGGCCTTCACATGCGTTCAACCAGACCTTCAAGCGGTTTCCGTTCCTGCTCACCCCGACCGAACCGAACGCCTGCGCCACATCCTGTGAAGCGTCCCCCTGCCCGTCAACGCAGCATGACTAAGCCTTGATTGGTACGGCCGACCTGGCGGCCTGTTCGATCTTCGCGCAGTAGGCTGCACGGGCTTCCTCGTCGATCTGCTTCTCGTGTTCGGGGCGCACCCCGGTCCGGCCGTCGAGGCCCTCGCGCAGGATATCGGCGTGCCCGGCATGCCGGTTGGACTCGCCCAGGACATGGACCATGATGGCGAACAGGTTCGTGTTGGGATAAGGCTCCGGCCACCACGGCACGTGGCCGGGGGCGTCGAGGGGAAGCTCGTTGATCGTCGCGTCCGAGTGTTCCCACGTGCGCCGGTAGAACCCGAGGATCTGATCGCGGGTCTCGTCCTCCGTCGCCCACAGATCGCTGCCGTTGGAGTCCTGCCACCGGGGCAGCGCTTCCGGGGAAGGGCGGTCGAAGACCTCGCCGAAGTACCTGGCCTCGACGCTGGCCACGTGTTTGACCAGGCCGAGGAGGTTGGTCCCGGTCGCTGTCAAAGGTCGGCGGGCGTCGTATTCGGACAAGCCGTCGAGTTTCCAGAGCAGCGCCTTGCGGTCCCGCCGCAGTCTCCCGTGCAGGTTGTCTTTCGCGAATTCATCGATCATGCGGCATGAGCCTGCCATGGGCTGCTCGTGGCCTCAAGATCCCGTACGTGGTGCGCAACGACCGGCAGAGCCGAGGCCTGGCCATGGCCGCCGCCCTGACCTGCGACAAGAAGCTCGCGAAACTAGCCACGTGAGACAACCTCTAAAAGGGACATGGAGGTGAGACAGAACGACCGTGTTCCGCAACTGAGACGCCCGCAAAAGGCCAGCTCAGCACGTCGGAACGGGACATTCCGAATGCGGGCCTACAGGGGGAGGAACTGGTGTCAGGACCGGATGCCGGCGCACATCGTGGCGGCCGGCACCCTGTACTCCCCCTACTTCATGGAGGAGGTCTCGGCCCGGCTCGGGTGGGCGTGGGAGCCGCGCGAGGTGACCGAGGGCAAGAGGCCGGTCATGGAGATCGCCGGGATCGACCGGCGGCTGATCGGCCGGCAGTCGACCCGGCGTCAGCAGATCGCGGATGCGCTGCCCGCCCTCGTCGCCGACTACGAAGAGAGGCAAGGGCACCCGCCGGGGGAGCGGGCCGCGTACACGCTCAACCGGCAGGCCGCCGACCGGACCCGCCCGCCGAAGCGCAAGGACCCGCGATCCCTGACCGAGCTGCGCGACCTCTGGCGGAAGTCGGCGATCCAGGCGTACGACGCCGACGTCATCGACCGGCTGGCCGAGCGGGCCGGGGCCGCGGCCGCAGCCGTGTGGGCGCGCTTCGCTGCACCAGACCATCGCTGGCGTGCAGAACTCGCCGGACCGCTGCTTCGCGTTCGGCTCTTGCTGCCGTGAGTGAAGTTCTTGACCCTCACGTGGCGTCAGGCTGCATAGTCGGTGCGTGGAAGATCACTGGACCGTGGGACGCGTGGCCGAGCTGGCCGGCGTGAGCGTCCGCACGCTGCATCACTATGACGAGATCGGGCTCGTGCGTCCGTCGGCGAGGACCGCGGCCGGGTACCGGGCCTACTCGGCGGGCGACGTGGAGCGGCTCAGGGAGGTGCTGGCCTACCGGCGGCTGGGCTTTGGGCTGCGGGAGGTCGCGGACCTGGTCGGCGACTCGTCCACCGACGCGGTCGCGCACCTGCGCCGACTGCGCGGCCTGCTACTGGAGCGGCGTGATCGCGCTGACGCCATGGTGGCGGCCATCAATAGGGAACTTGAGGCACGGGCGAAGGGACTGAAGGTGACACCGGAGGAGCAACTGGAGATGCTCGGTGCACGGCTGTACGACGCGATCGGCGGCGCTTACACCGCGACGCGGCGTACCGAGCCGCGGATCGCCGCCCAGATCTTGGACGCGCTCGGGGACGCGCAGACGGTGCTGAACGTCGGGGCCGGCACCGGCTCCTACGAGCCTGCTGATCGCGACGTGACCGCGGTGGAGCCATCGGGGGTGATGCGGGGGCAGCGGCCTGCCGGCTCGGCGCCGTGCGTGGCCGCCGCCGCGGAGAGCCTTCCGTTCGAGGACCACTCCTTCGACGTCGCGATGGCCGTTTCCACCGTTCACCACTGGGGTGACCCGATAGCGGGGCTGCGCGAGATGCGGCGCGTGGCCCGCCGCGTGGTGGTGCTCACGTTCGACACCGACGAGCCCGGATGGCAGAACCGGTTCTGGCTTACCCGCGACTACTTGCCCGAGTTCGCCGCCGTCCTCGCAGAGTTTCCCTCGCTTGCTGGGATGGCCGACGCGATCGGCGCGCGCACTGAGCCGGTGCCCGTCCCGTGGGACTGCGCTGACGGCCTGTTCGAGGCGTACTGGCGCCGACCGGAGGCCTATCTGGAGGATCACGTACGCCGTGCGATGTCGGTATGGACGAAGGTCGGGCCGGAGGCCGAGCAGCGGGCGGTACGAAGCCTCAGCGACGACCTCGAGTCCGGCCGGTGGGTCGAGCGCAACAGCGACCTCGCCGACCTCGACGCGGCAGACCTCGGCCTCCGCCTGCTCATCGCTTGAACCGCGTCGCAGCGTCAGCGCGATGGCGGCACGTCACGGTAGAGCCCCCGCAAGACAGACCTCCTGCCACTCGATTCGCTCGCCTAACAAGTCGAAGAACGTGCAGTTAACACGCCAGCCGTGTGCGCGGACCCGTCTGGGAAGGAGCCCAGGTCACAGGCGTAGGCCGCGGCGGGGCGGCGGGTGTGTCCATGGGGATCCGTCCTGGTGGGAGGCCTGCCCTCCGATAGAATAGAACATACGTCCGAGCTTCCTCCTGACCTGCCGCGCCTGCGCACCGTGGTCACCTACCTGCGCGCCGAGCTCGACCGGGCCGAGCGGGCCTTGAGCAGCGCGGAGGAGCGTGAGGCCCTCGCCGCGCGCCGAGCGCTGGCCGAGCAAGTACCCGCCTGCCCGCACTGCCGGCCCGACGTGGCCCTCGGAGTGCTGGAGTGAGCGGGTACCGGCAGGGTGGAGTGATGAGCCCAGGCCTGCGCGTGATCGTCTACCCACCCGACGCCCAGGGCGGCCGCCGTGTCCGCTGCGACGGCGAAATCCTCGGCCGCGCCCTGGGCCCCGGGGATCTTCTGGAGTTCCTGCGGCGGGCCGGCCTAGACCAGGATGACGTCCGCTTGGACGACGTGGGCCTGATCGAGTGGCGCGGCGGCGGACCGGCCGTCTGGATCCCGGCCACCGGCGAGGAGTGAGAGCAGCAGCGGGACAAAGCCCTCGGCGTACCTGAGGCTCCAGCAGCATTGCCAGGGCCTCAGCCCTCTCTGTCAGTCACTGCAATCTTTGCGGTGCCATCGGGCCCACAGTCGGGTGACGAGCCAGATGATGGCGGCGACGATGACGCCAGCAACGATGGGCCCGGGGTGCATCCCTTATCTGGGGGCAGTAGGTTCGGCCGTACGGGGTGCGGCCTTGGCCATTCAGGGCCGCGACGGAGGCCGCGCCCCGACACACGGCCCCACGGAATGTGAGAGAACCGGCAATCGGCGCCCCGGCGCCCACGCCGCAGGCAGCGCCGACCTGGTCAGACCGCTTGCGTCGCGCGTGTCGGCGATCTGCCCGGCATCGAGGTCCCGTGCGGCAACGAGCCGCCCTGCCAGCGCCTGCGCCGCGCCGGCTCTGGAGTAGCAGCCGCCCCCAGGGCGGCGGGGCGTAGCAGGCCAGGGTGAACATTTCGTTGAGCTTCCGGCCGCCTGTCTCATTGTCAGTTCCGTCGATGAGCCTGGCCGAGAACCTGTTTCCCGGGGCGGCAGCGACGCCCCCAGCCCCGACCAGTGCGTCCCCGGCTGCGGCAACACCGTCCGCACCGACCAGCACGCCACCTGGCTCCGCTGGCGCGCCGACGACCTCGACCGCAAAGCCGCCCACGTCCCCGGCCCCCTGGCCGAACGCCGACATGCCACCGCCACCGCCACCGCCACCGCCACACGCCTGCGCGAGCTGGCCGACGAACACGACCGCACCCGCTTCACCCTCCAGGAGAACCTCGCGTGAGCCCCGCCCCCAACGAACGCGACCGTGTCCGCGCAGCCATGGACCGCATCCTCGCCGGCACCCCCGAACGCTCCAACGGAGCGCTGACCATCGTCGCTCACGAGTTCTACGGACACGCCAAAGCCCGCTCGCGGACGCGGTCGTGGACGGTCGAAGTACGCGTCAGCTGACCCGAAGACCGACCGCCAGCGTCAGTTCAAGGACCCGGTTTGGCGATGCGAGATCCGGAAACAGCTCCCGTAGCTGCGACATCCGGTACCGGACCGTCTGGGGATGGACGAACAACGCCGCCGCCACCTCGTCCCGCCTGCCCTGGTGCAGCAGCCACGCTCGCAACGTCTCCTCCAGCCGCCGTGCCGTCGCGACAGGCAAGGTCCGCAACGGTGCGAGGGCTCGGGCACGCAGGTCTGCGAACGCGTCCACGTCGGCGCTCAGCACCAGCTCGGGCAGGTGGTCCTCGGTGTCGCGAATATCAGAGGAGAGGGAGCGCGCGCGTACGGCTCGTGCGTACGAGGCGGACGCACGAGTCCATGGCCGGGCCGGGCCGACCACGGCGGTGCGGTCGGTCAGCTGCCGCAAGAGATGTGATCGGTCGGCATCGGGGACGAGCAGCACACCGGTGGCGTCCGGCAGATCGTCGAGGACGAGGGTGCTCGGGTCGAGCGCGCGGTAGGCGGGCCGGGCCTGGGCGGCGGGCAGCAGGACCGCGGTCAGCGAAACCGGAGGCTGCCACCCGGCCCGTTGAACAGAGGCCAGCAGCACGTCCGGGCTCGCGCCGGCGAGGAGGTCGCGGGCCAGGTGTTCCAGGTGGCGCTCGTGGGCCCTGCCCCGGGCGGCCAGTTCGTCGGCGTGGCCCGCGGCGCTCGCGGCAGAGAGCTCGTCGATGTAGGCGAAGGTCAGCTCGGCGAACTTGGCGACCTCGGCGGCGGGCAGACCTACGGGTACGGCACCCGCTGCCAGGCATCGCCAGGCCACGCGGGCGCCGACGCGGTAGGCGCTGAGTAGGGCGTCCATCGAACGGCCGTCGCGCACCTCGCCGCGGCCCAGCTCGTAGGCTGCGTCACCGGCGTCGCCGCCTGTGGCCTTCCCGCTCGCGAGGTCCAGGTAGTGCCCCAGGGCGGTACGGACGGCTCGGCGGATGGTGGCGCCCATGCGGCCCGAAAGGGCGTTGGCGTAGGGAGGGACCTCGTCGATGATCGCCTGGACGACCTCGTCGGCGGTGGTCTTCAGCGCGGCCCGAAGTGCGATGACCGTCGTCTCGTCCAGGGCCAGTTCGCTGGCCCTCCGGATTGCATGGCTCACGTTTTTGTTCCCTACGAACAATTCAGCCGACCAGATTTACGTCCTGCGGTCAGGACTTTACGCCTTGAGGCGCAGCAAGCTGGAGCCATGACGAGTACAGCCCTCCGCAGCAGGGCGTGGAAACTGCTGGAGATGGTCACGACGCCGCTGCTGCCGTCGGACTACCTCGATCTGGTCAGTCCGCTGCGTGCGGGCGCTGACCTGCGTGGGCGCATCGAGGCCGTGCACCCCGAGACGGGTGACGCCGCGACCATCGTGATCAGGCCGGGACGGGGCTGGCGCGGCCACACAGCCGGTCAGTACGTGCGGATCGGGCTCGACGTCGACGGGGTGCGCCTGTGGCGTGCCTACTCCATCACCTCGCCCACAAACCGCCAGGACGGCCGCGTCACGATCACCGTGAAGGCGATCCCGGACGGCAAGGTCAGCAACCACCTGGTCCGCAGGGCGAAACCGGGCACGCTGGTCCAGCTCGACCAGCCGACCGGTGACTTCGTGCTGCCGCAGGCCAAGCCCGCCAAGGTGCTCTACCTGACGGCCGGCAGCGGCATCACGCCCGTGATGGGCATGCTGCGCGACATCGAGTTCGACGACGTCGTCATGGTCCACTGCGCGCCACAGCCGCAAGACGTCATCTTCCGCAACGAACTGCACGACCTGGTCGCGGACAAGAAGCTGCGGCTCACCGAGGTGCACACCGACACAGACGGCATGCTCGACATCGCCCGTCTCGACGAACTCGTGCCCGACTGGGCCGAGCGCGAGACCTGGGCTTGCGGGCCCGCGGGCCTGCTCGACGCCGCCGAAGAGCACTGGACCGAGCACGGCGTACAAGAGCGCCTGCATACCGAACGCTTCCGCCCCAGCATCGTCGTCGCCGGCGACGGCGGCGAGGTCACGTTCAGCGCCACCGGCAAGACCGTCGACGCGGACGGCGCCACGCCGTTGCTGGACATCGGCGAGGAGGCCGGCGTGCTCATGCCCTCCGGGTGCCGCATGGGCATCTGCTTCGGCTGCATCACGCCGCTCAAGGCGGGCGCCGTCCGCGACCTGCGCACCGGCGAGATCACCGAGGCCGAGCCGGGCGTCCTCATCCAGACCTGCGTGTCCGCCGCGGCGGGCCCCTGCGACATCGAACGGTAGGAGCACCTTGACCGCCATCGACCCCACCGCCCACCTGACCGCGGAGCAGATCGAGGAGCTTGGCCGCGAGCTGGACGCGATCCGCGACGAGGTGATCGCCAGCCGCGGCGAGAAAGACGCCGCCTACATCCGTAAGGTCATCTCGGCGCAGCGCAAGCTCGAGCTGGTCAGCAGGGGCGTGCTGCTGTTCTCGATCTTCCCGCCCGCGTGGCTGCTCGGCACCGCCGGTCTGTCCGTGGCGAAGATCATGGACAACATGGAGATCGGCCACAACGTCCTGCACGGCCAGTGGGACTGGATGCGAGACCCGAAGATTCACTCCACCACCTGGGAGTGGGATCACGTCTCGCCGTCCGAGCAGTGGAAGCACTCGCACAACGAGCTGCACCACACGTACACCAACGTGATCGGCAAGGACAACGACCTCGGCTACGGCATCATGCGCGTCGACGAGGACCAGAAGTGGCACCCGTTCCACCTCGGCCAGCCGCTGTGGAACTTCATCAACGCCTGTTTCTTCGAGTACGGCATCGCAGCCTACGACCTGGAGCTCGCCAAGAACCTGCACAAGCGCCGCCGCAAGAACCCGGAGTTCCGCGCGCGGGCCAAGGCCGTGGGCCGCAAGATCCGCAAGCAGGTGCTCAAGGACTACGTGATCCACCCGCTGCTGTCGGGCCCGTCGTTCCTCACCACGCTCGCCGCCACGTTCACCGCGAACCTGGTCCGCAACATCTGGTCCCATTCGGTGATCATGTGCGGGCACTTCCCCGAGGGCGTACAGGTCTTCGAGCGCCGGTCGATCAAGGGCGAGACGCGCGGCCAGTGGTACCTGCGCCAGATGATGGGCTCGGCGAACATCAGCGGCAGCAGGGCCATGCACTTCATGACCGGCAACCTGTCGCACCAGATCGAGCACCACCTGTTCCCGGACCTGCCGAGCAACCGGTACGCCGAGGTCGCGGTGAAGGTGCGCGCGCTGTTCGAGAAGTATGAGCTGGAGTACGTCACCGGGCCGCTGCCCAAGCAGGTGTTCTCCGCGTGGCACAAGGTCTTCCGGCTCTCGCTGCCGAACAAGAAGCCCAAGGTCAAAACGCCGGACCGCGAGCAGGAGCTCGTCGCGGCCTGATTCCCGGTACTGGTTCAGATCTTTCGGCCGTACCGGCGGCACCGCCGGTTTCGGTGAGATCCGTTGCGGACGGTGGGCGGCCGCGCCATCAGACCGTACGGCACGGGATCCGGGCAACCCGGTGTCCGGCTGCGCCGCCTGGACGTGCGCCAGGAGCTCAGCGCACAGCCCCGGCGGTTTGCCGGACGGGCGGGCGGGCTGGGTGGAAGGCATGGGCTGTGACGCGGACTCTGCCGGAACCGATGCTCGCCGCCCCTGTGTCCGACCCTGCGCTGCTGCCGGGGCGGGCGGGTAAGCCGAAGTGGGACGGGTTTAGGGCTCTCGTCTCCGTCGCCGCGGGCCGGGTGGTGCTGCGCTCCAGGCGCGGCACCGAGATGGCGGCGGCGTTTGCCGAGATCGTGGCTGGGGCCGCTCCGCGGTCGGCGGCGGGTTCGCCGCGGCCGGCCCTGGAGCGCGGTCGCGGTGAGCGGGGCCGCGGCGCGCCTGGACCAGTGGCGGGCTGTGCGGGCCTGGCTCCAGTGGCAGCAGCGGCAGGTCGAGGAAAAAATCCTCGGCCTGGAGGCGGAGCTCGCCGCCGAGCAGTCCCGCCGGCCGCCCCCGCTCCGCCGGACTGGAAGGTCGAGTCGATCCGGACGGCGGCCGGGCCCAGTCCGCTGAGGGTCCACGTCGGCGACTGCATCATGGGCAACGGCAAGCAAGCCAGTCGATCGCGACCAGGCCCGCCGCATGCCCGCCGACAACGTCGAGGCCTGCCCCTACTGCAGCCCCGACAACGCTTTCGGCCTCCTGGACTGACCGGACGCCGCCCCCTGGCCGATCCGCCGGGCAAAGGGAGGCACGGCCGAATTTACACCGGCGTGCTTGCGGAGCACCTGGTCCTGTCCGGCTCGCGGTCTAGCGGGTGAGCGCCTGGGGCGCGCAGGGGTCGTGCTTGTCCTGGAGTGGTGATGCGGTCGGTGTCGGTGAGGGGCTGGGCGTGGGGGTGGGGCTCGGGGTCGGCCCGGCGCTCGGTGTGGGCGAGGCTTGTGGCGAGGAGCTGGCGGCGGGCCCGCTCGGGAAGCCGAAGACCGGCCGCACGGAGTTGGGCGGCCAGGGGATGATGGCCTCGGGCTTGACGGCGAAGGCGGCCTGCTGGACGGCACCGAGGCCTTGGAGGCCTGCTCGGGGGATGAGCTGCTCGACGCCTTTGGCCCGGCAGTCGCCGGGTGTGCCGAGGATGGAGTCCCCCGTCAGGACAACGGTCGTCGCCAGCGTGGCCACCGCGACCGCTGCGGCCAGCGGACGTAACGCTGGCCGCAGCGCAAGGCCTTCGCCCTGCCGCCGCCACGATCTGCTCGAGCCGGCTTGTGAGCCCTTCCCCGCGGGTGCCCTGCGGACCTGTTGGGCCCTCTCCCGGGCTCGGCGCAGGAGTTCATCGGCATCCTTCTGGGCCTGGGCGCGCATCCGCACCGCGTCGGCCTCCGCGCTCGCGCGGATCCGTCCTGCTTCCGCCCGGGCGTCCTCGCGGACGGCTTCGGCTTCCTGCACGGCATCGTCCAGGATCTGCCGCACCGTGGCACGTAGGCGCTTGCTGGCCGGCTGGGCTTGGCGCTGGAGCAGTTTGACGTCGCGCCAGCGGCTGCGCCATTCGTCCGCGACGGCGACGTCGGCCTGGGACCCGGCAGCAGACTCCTGATCTGAACGCCGAAGAGTGGTGAGGACCCGAACGAACTCGAGCAGCGCCTCCAGGGAGGCGAACCGCCTGCCGGACAACATCTCGTTGAGGCCGGCCTTGGTCAGCCTCGGCCTCACCGAGGCACTCGCCATGATCGCGTAGGACGGCGCACCGTGCTCGATGTGGAGCCGGTTCAGCTCCTGCGTGAACTCCCGCAGAGCATCCTCGAACGCAGTGATGACGCTGCCGTCTTGCGGCTCGATCCCGGGATCTGTCTGAGTCACCGGATCACCCCCCTTGTCCGGAAACCAACGCTAGAGGGGCCCGGCGCCGTACGTACACGGAATCTTGCGAACGTTGTTGCACGACGGACGGCGTTCGAGGTCAGGACGGTTTCACCTGCACCGCGACCGGTGCTGTCCGGGTCCATGCGGGCCCGTACAGATCACTAGGAACCCGCCCCGGCAACCGCTCTCCTGGAGACATGACCCACACCGACGCGACACCCCAGAGCCGCCCCGCACAGCCTGCCGCCCGCTCGGAACCGGCCGCGCCGCCGGAGGCGGACCGGTACAGCCACCGCGACAGCATCGTGCTGATCGCCCTCCTCGCCACCTGCGCCGGCGTCTACCTCACCGTCGGGGACACCGGCTTCGCCGGCATCATCAGCGCCGTCACCGGCCTCTACGGCGCCTGGCGCACGCGCCGCTGACCGACCGCGAGACCAGGCCTGGTCCCGCCCCGGCAGCTGCTGGCCGGCAGCAGAGAAGGCCTGCTAGTGCCGGATCAGGCAACGTTTGCCCTGTTGTGATGTGACGCGCCGTCCGGGTGCTGTGCCGGGCGGCGCGTGACGGTCACCCTGTCGGGGTGGCAGAACGAGTACGCGTGCACGAGATCGATGACGACGAGGGAAGGCGGCTGCTGCGGATCATCCGCAGGGGCACCGGGTCGGTGGTGACCTGGCGGCGGGCCCAGATGGTGTTGCTGTCCGCGCAGGGCATGCCGGTGGCGAAGATCGCCGAGGTGTCGTTCACCAGTGATGACCGGGTCCGGGATGTGATCCACAACTTCAATACGGACGGCTTCGACTCGCTGTATCCGAAGTACTCCGGCGGCCGGCCCAAGACGTTCACACTGCCTGAACGCCGCGAGATCAAGAAGATCGCGAAGTCCAAGCCGACCGAGCACGACCTGCCGTTCTCGACCTGGAGCCTGACCAAGCTGGCGGACTTCCTGGTCGCCGAGGGGGTGGTCGACGACATCAGCCACGAGGGCCTGCGCATCCTGCTCCGCGAGGAAGGCGTCTCCTTTCAACGCCTGAAGACCTGGAAGACCTCCCGCGACCCCGACTACGCGGCCTAGAAGGCCCGCGTCGAGCACCTGTATGCGATCGCCGACGGCGAGGTCATACCCGAGGACGGCGAGCCCGAAGTCATCTTCTGCATGGACGAGTTCGGCCCGCTCAACCTGATGCCCCACCCCGGACGGCAATGGGCCGAGCGCGGCGGCAAGCACAAGGACCCCGACCGCGAACCGCGACGACGGCGGCGGGCCACCTACAACCGCTACGGCGGAGTGCGACATCTGTTCGCCGCACTCGACCTGGCCAAAGACAAGCTCTACGGCCACATCAAACCGATCAAGCGACGCACCCAGTTCCTGGAGTTCTGCCGCTACCTGCGCAGCCTCTACTCGCCCGAGGTCCGGATCGCGATCGTGAGTGACAACTTCTCCCCGCACCTGACCACGAAGAGGTGCCAGCGCGTCGGCACCTGGGCTGCGGCGAACAACGTCGAGATGGCCTACACCCCGACCAACAGCTCCTGGCTTAACCGCATCGAGGCCCAGTTCACGGCCCTGCGCTACTTCACCCTCGACGGCACGGACCACGCCGATCACAAAGAGCAGGGCAGCATGATCCGCCGCTACATCATCTGGCGAAACCGCCACGCCGATGACCGGCGCCTACGCGCCGTCGTCGACAGGGCAAACGTTGCCTGATCCGGCACTAGTGTCCTGCGCCAGTAGTTGATCGTTAGTTGCTGTGTGACTTCTGCTGCTGG